>NZ_SLUN01000014.1 GCF_004340685.1 Hydrogenispora ethanolica
TCTCTGTATAACCTTGTTACGCATGAGTTTACAAGATCGCTTTTAAATATTTTACGCAAAATGAACTCAATTTCGTTCGTTAGATGGCCTATATACATTGAGCTCGACAATCTTTTTGGTTCCGGCTTCGCCGGGATAGGATGAAAAAACCGTTTGCATCGCGAAGCCGAATGCCAAATGAAATTAAAACGGAATTTGATTTGCAAGGAGGGTTACGGATTGGTTTTTGAGGATTTGAACGATAACCACGTCGAGGCGGCGGCGCGGCTCGCGTTGGCGGAGTATTTTGAGGAACGGGCCGCGGTACCGGTACTTCCCGGCGGGGAGTACTTCGATCTCATTTGCAATTCGATTTCCGGAATGACCGGCGCCGGGCTGGGGGTGGCCGCGATCGAAGACGGCCAACTGGCGGGTTTTCTAACTTGTTATCCACCACGAGAAAATTTTTTTGGCACGGCCATGGGAACCTTTTCGCCGATTCATGGGCATGGCGCGGTGAAGACCGAACGAAAGCGCCTCTATTCCAAGTTGTATCAAAACGTTGCCGCGAAATGGGTCAAGCAAGGGATTCTCAGCCACGCCATCGCGTTGTATCCCCATGACCGGGAAACGGTAGAAAGCTTTTTTTGGAACGGGTTTGGCTTGCGGTGCGTCGATGCCGTCCGGGATCTCACGGCGATACCTTGTGAGACATTTCCGAATTCCATATTTGGTGAACTGTCATCTGGGGAGATCGCGCAGCTTGTTCCGTTGAAAAACCTGCTTATCGAGCATTCACGGAGCACGCCGATGTTTATGCCGCTTTCCCGTCAGGATATTAGGCAAGTCAAGGAAGAAAACGCGAGGCGCGACTCCAGGTATTTTGCGGCCTGGGATCGGGACCGGGTCATTGCCTTTCTCGAAATCATGGCTTCGGGGGAAAACTTTGCCGCCGAAGATCCCGGGATGGCCAATATCTGCGGCGCATTCATCCTGCCGGAGTATCGCGGCACCGGTATTTTCACCCGGTTGCTGTCAAGGGTAATCGAGACTCTGCGGGATGAGGGCTATCTACGCTGCGGCGTAGATTTTGAAAGCTTTAACCTCTCGGGAAGCGGTTTTTGGTTGAAACACTTCACGCCGTATACCTATAGCGTTGTGCGGCGGATCGATGAGCGGATTTACCGGCCGGAGTAATTCGATGTTTTAAAAGCGTTGTGATAAACCCTGTCCGAAGGCCAGGGTGAACACAAAAGCTCAGAAAAGCAAGTGATAAAGTCGTTTTTTAGTCCACTGAAAGGATGATTTCCGAATGGACGACTTTATCACATGGCTTTTAAAACTTGAATATCAAGTTAACTCTGCAAACAGCCGGAGGTTAAACCAAACTCACCCCCAAGCTACGTTTGTAGTTTTTGATCGACCCTACTTGCCCCCTCTCTTTTTTGACGATTTAACAGGCAGTCTTGTCAGAAAGGGAGGGGGAGCGAGGGGGTGAGTTCGGTTTCGAAAACTTTGACTTGAGCTTCATTTCTGGTCGTTTTTTAGGCGTAATTTTGTTATAATTTTGGAAGCAAACAATCCTTTGTTAGCGAATTTCAGCTTAGATTCTTTTGCGGCGGACCGATGCTGACCAAGGAAAGGGGAGTGACCGTGATGAGGTTGGCAGGTATTTGTTTGATCTCCAAAGATGTCAGCCGTTTGGTGAATTTCTACAAGGATGTCTTGCGGATCGAGGCCGAAGAGGAGAGCGCCGAATTCGCCAGATTTCTGATGAACGGCGTCAAATTGTTAATCTGCTCCCATGAGATCATGGAGAGCATGGCGGAAAACAGTATGCAAAATGCCGGATTCGGCAGCTTTACTTTGGAGGTTGAGGTCGAGAATGTCGATGCGGAGTACGAAAGGCTAAAGCGGAAACAAGTTCCATTCGTGAAACCGCCCACCACCCAAGCCTGGGGCATCCGTTCGGTTTGGTTCCGCGACCCGGACGGCAATATCATTAACTTCCAGGCCCGGGTTTAAGGAGACCCGCAGCGAAATCTGGCTTAAAATAGTATCCGCTTCGCTCCGCCACCCGCTGACCGTATCCGGTTTTCGCCCCGCTTCCCCGACTTATCCACAGCCAAAACCGTTAACCACGTTAAACGGATCCATTTATCCACAAAAATAGGTCGCTCATCCACAAAAAGAGCTTGCTGAACGACTGAGCAAGCTCGCTCATCCACAAAACCAGCTCGCTTATTCACAAAAAGAGCTTGCTGAATGACTGAGCGAGCTCTCTCATTCACAAAACAAGCTCGCTTATTCACAAAAAGAGCTTGCTGAACGACTGAGCAAGCTCTCTCATCCACAAAACCAGCTCGCTTATTCACAAAAAGAGCTTGCTGAACGACTGAGCAAGCTCTCTCATCCACAAAACCAGCTCGCTTATTCACAAAAAGAGCTTGCTGAACGACTGAATGAACTCGTTTACCCACAAAACGATCGTATGGAGCCGTTCAAACGAATCTCTCATCCGGTGAAGCTCCGGGGGTGAGTCGGTTTTGGGCCAGCGGAACTCACCCCTTGAGTCACCTGGCAGCCAGTAGCAAACATAGTGCCTCTCCCCTTTGAAGGAAGCCGGTTCAGGAAGCGGAAGGGGAACCTTATTTTACCGGGGTTTTTGGAACGCTTTGAAGCAAAAAGCACGATCGGACATGGTCCCCTTCGCTGCTGAACTTCAGACTTTCCCCGTTCGAGGCAGCCCTCACCCCGGCGCAAAAAAACCTGCGCCGACCCTCTCCCGTCAAAGGCCGGTAGAGGGTTTTGGGAACAGATTGGCAATGATAACAAGCTTCGACTCCCTTCTCCAGGCCGATGCCGGGAGAAGGGCCGGGGATGAGGGACTGCGTCGAGTTGGCATACGATGCATCTCCATCCGGATGCTGCGCTATTACGATAAGGTGGGGCTGGTGTTTGGTTAGGACCAAAACGTTTGAATTGTCATTGAATGATAACGATGATATTACCCAAGGCAGAGTAGTTTCCTTATCTGCGCTTAGTGTTTGATGTTGTGTAAGCGTTGAAAATTTATATTAGGCGAGTTAAAAGCGTTGTGATAAACCCTGTCCGAAGGCCAGGGTGAACACAAAAGCTCAGAAAAGCAAGTGATAAAGTCGTTTTAAACCTTTTTGCATGCTGATCCCCGTTTCGAAAGACTTTATCACATGGCTTTTAAGGAATAAAATATATCCTCTCTTTTCCGCAAGTAAAATCAAGCAATGCAATTTCCATTACTCTATAATGACTATAGAGTGGTTGAAACGAGGTGAACAGACGAATGTACGAGTGGCAGAAGCAAATTCAAATAATCGTTGATGAAATTGACAAGTGTATCAGACATTATCACGATGAAGCATTAACGCTACGGTTTCTTTCCCGCAGATTGGGCTACTCTGAATTTCACACTACCAGAAAATTTAAGGAAATATCGGGTATGCCGCTTAGAGATTATTTACGGCTTAGAAAGTTAGCCTTTGCACTAAAAGAGGTTCGGGATAGTGAAAGAAGCATTTTGGATATTGCTTTTGACTATGGTTTTTCATCGCATGAAGCTTTTACCAGAGCTTTTAAAGGAGCATATGGTGTAACGCCAAGTGAATACCGGAAAAAGCCTAAGCCTGTCGTTCTTCGTACAAAAATAGACCCTTTCGACCGCTACTTTTTAGGATTGGGAGAAATTGGTATGATGAAATCTGCAGAGGATATTAAAATTTATTTTGCAACCATTCCCGCACATAAGTTTTTGCACATTAAAAACTATGAGAGTAATGGATATTGGGATTTTTGGCAAAAGCAAAGCCTGATTCCGGGACAGGACTGCGAAACTATCTGCGGCTTGCTGGATAGTATCAAGGGTAAATTGGATGACGATGGCGGGAGCGAAGTTAACAGCGGCAGTGGTCAGATTATGGCGTACATCAATGACCCGGAGGGCAGGCTCTGCGATTGGGGTATTCCGCGTACAGAGTGTTATGGTGTACGTCTTCCTGTTGATTATCAAGGCGAAGTACCGCCACAAATGCTTATGATCGATGTTCCCGAAGCCGAGTATATTGTCTTTGAGCATGGGCCGTTCGATTATGAGCGGGAAAATCGCAGTGTGGAAGAAAAGATAGAAAAAGCAATGTCAACTTTTGATTTTTCAGGCACAGGGTATTGCTTTGATACCTCTCCTGGCAGAATCATTTACATGTATCACGATCCGGAACGGTTTTTCAAGTATATCAGACCAGTACGGAAGTCATAATCAATAAAAAGCACCTGCCCAATACGGTAGGTGCTTTACTACATATGATAACGTCCTGACACCGCTCCTTCACAGACAATGACTTCCAATGACGAGGCCGGGCTTTTGAAACCGGCTCGAATCGATGAAGCCACGGGCTATCGCCTTTATTCCGCGGCGCAAATTCCGGTGCTGCAGCTCACCTGCGCCGACCCTCTCCCGTCAAAGGCCGGTAGAGGGTTTGGGAACGGATTGGCAAGGATAACAAGCTTCGACTCCCTTCTCCAGGCCGATGCCGGGAGAAGAGCCGGGGATGAGGGCTACACCGAGCGGGCTTACGAAAGGGGCTTTCCGTGTGAAGCCAAAATCTCCCGAATCGCCTGATGCGAGTGGAACGGAGCGGCAAAAGGCGGCTCTGACCCCTTGAAGTATGATAAAACAAGCGGTATCCTGATCATATCGGGAAAGGGGGCGGCTGTTGTTGTTCAAGATCGGGGAATTCTCAAAACTAATGCAGATCTCCATCCGGATGCTGCGCTATTATGACGAGGCCGGGCTTTTGAAACCGGCCCAAATCGATGAAGCCACGGGCTATCGCCTTTATTCCGCGGCGCAAATTCCGGTGCTGCAGCTCACCTGCGCCGACCCTCTCCCGTCAAAGGCCGGTAGAGGGTTTGGGAACGGATTGGCAAGGATAACAAGCTTCGACTCCCTTCTCCAGGCCGATGCCGGGAGAAGAGCCGGGGATGAGGGCTACACCGAGCGGGCTTACGAAAGGGGCTTTCCGTGTGAAGCCAAAATCTCCCGAATCGCCTGATGCGAGTGGAACGGAGCGGCAAAAGGCGGCTCTGACCCCTTGAAGTATGATAAAACAAGCGGTATCCTGATCATATCGGGAAAGGGGGCGGCTGTTGTTGTTCAAGATCGGGGAATTCTCAAAACTAATGCAGATCTCCATCCGGATGCTGCGCTATTATGACGAGGCCGGGCTTTTGAAACCGGCCCAAATCGATGAAGCCACGGGCTATCGCCTTTATTCCGCGGCGCAAATTCCGGTGCTGCAGCGGATCAAGCTGCTGCGCGATGTCAAATTCAGTGTGGCGGAGATGGCGGTGGCCCTGGCCCATGGGGATGAGCGGGCGTTCATTGGCGAACTGGAACGAAAAAAAGCGGAGTTGGAGGAGGAGCTACGTCTGGAACGGCAACGGATCGCCCGGATCGACCGGGCGCTGCGGGACATCCGGGAAGCGGGGCCGACCCATCCTTGCGAGGTTTCCTTTAAAAGTATTCCTTCCTTGCGAATCCTGTCGCTGCGGAAAATCATCCCTCACTATCATTGCGAGGGAATGCTGTGGGAACAGTTGTTCCGGTTTATCGAACGGGAGCATCCCGAGCTGCGGCAGCAAAGCCACAGAAATCTGGCCATTTACCATGATGAAGAGCATAAGGAGGCCGATGTCGACGTGGAGGTCGGCGTGCTGGTCGAGTGGGCGGGAAACAACGGGGACGGCTGCTCCTTCCGGGAAACCGAGCCGGTTGCGAACATGGCCTGCCTGATGGTGCGTGGCCCGTATGAGAACCTGGAACGCGCCTATCAATCCTTCGCCTGCTGGCTGGAGCGGAATCAGTACCAAATGACCGGGATGAGCAGGCAAATCTGCCACAAAGGCCCCTATAATGAAGCCGATCCCGACCAGTATCTCACCGAAATCCAAAATCCTGTCCGTAGCCTGGCTTGACTCTCTCATCATGGGAGGGTTTATGATGGATTCATACCTCAACAAAAAGGAGGAATTGCCATGCTGCAATTTCAGGTGAAATCCATCGGGAGAGTCAGGGCCGGCGCCGCGGGGATGTTCCTGGAGATCGACCGGGAATATCGTCCGGCCCTCAAGGAACTGGACGGTTTTAGCCATTTGAACATCCTTTGGTGGTTCAGCGGCTGCGATAACGAGCGGTCGCGGGCGGTCTTGGAAGTGCCGAGCCCATACCGAAAGGCTCCCGCGGTCATGGGCGTCTTTGCCACCCGTTCTCCGGAGCGGCCCAATCCGCTGGCGCTCTCCACAGCGCAGCTCCTGCGCCTCGACCATACGAACGGCATCATCCGGATCGCTTACATCGACGCGGCAGACGGGAGTCCGGTGCTTGACTTGAAGCCGTACACGCCGAGTCTCGACCGCGTGGCCGGGCCGGAAGTGCCGGAATGGTGCGGCCACTGGCCCAAAAGCCTGGAGGAATCGGGCGCGTTCGATTGGGAGCAGGAGTTCAACTTTTGAGGCAAGGTTCCTAAAAGCGTTGTGATAAACCCAGTCCGAAGGGCAGGGTGAACACAAAAGCTCAGAGAGGCAAGGGATAAAGCCGATTTTCAAACCTTTCCCGGGCTGAATCGGTTGGAAAGAGACTTTATCCCATGGCTTCTAAGCGAATCATTCGTTGTTGACAGAATTTTATGAAAGGATAAAAATTTGCCGTGCTTAAAAGTAAAATCCGAACACCGGAAGAAATAGAAAAGTATATGCGGGAATTAAAGGACTGGCTCGACGAGGTTAGAAACGCTCCTGCGGAAGAAATGACGAATTTTTTCACCAAAAGAATTGATGAATACGATAATGTCCATCTCACACATTGGGGTGAAGAATACGTTCATATTGCGGATTTCTTTGATGATGGTTTGCGTTCCTTGCTTGACATTGGCTGCGGCACGGGCTTGGAACTTGAATCAATCTACAAGAGATTCCCAAATGTGAAAGTTTCCGGCCTTGATTTGTCTGAATCTATGCTTAATAAACTGCGTGAAAAATATAGCGATCGGGATATTGATATCATAAGGGCAGACTATTTTGAATATCCGTTTGAAGAAAGCAAGTATGATGCCGCCATGTCCTTTGAAACACTTCATCATTTTAAATACGAAAAGAAGCAACTGATTTATAGCAAGCTTTATCAAACCATAAAAAACGGCGGATACTATATAGAATGCGACTATATCGCCTGTTGCAATGAAGAAGAAGCACTATGTCTTGAGGGTTATGAATATAGACGGAAGAAAAATAATATATCAGAGGATATGTTTATCCATATTGATATTCCTCTAACACTGGAACATCAAATTGAACTTATGAAGAATGCAGGTTTTAAAACTGTTGATGTACTGTATCAGAATTGTGGTACAGTCATTATTAGAGCTGAAAAAGGTAGTTGACAATGAATGAAGTAAAATGGCTACTAAATATGCAACGACATGAATCCATTAGGGTATATGATTTGCGAAAATAACGAACGCTTCACCGTTTTTTTGCAAATCATGGGATTCAAATCATGTCGTTGCATATAAAAGCGTTGTGATAAACCCTGTCCGAAGGCCAGGGTGAACACAAAAGCTCAGAAAAGCAAGTGATAAAGTCGTTTTTGAGTCCATTGAAAGGATGATTTCCGAATTAGAGGACTTTATCACATGGCTTATAAAAGCGTTGTGATAAACTCTGGCCGCAGGGCGTTCACAAAAGCTTAGGGAAGCAAGGGATAAAGTCGATTCATATCTTTTTACAAGACAATTTCCGGTTCGGAGGACTTTAACATGGCTTCCGCTAACCGTCCGGCGTCGGACGATGCGAAAAAGCCCCAGCAGAAATGCCGGGGCTTTACGCTTTCCCTTCCGGGGAGTTTTTAGCGGCGTGTCGCCGCGGTTGGCTCAATGATTTCATAGCTGAAGACGCGGTTTTTTGCCGAGGCTCGCGAGCGCGGAGGAGGCGATTTTTTGGGTCCGCAGTTTTAGCTGGAGCGCGTTTTGGAGATGATGCCGGAAGTGGCCGGCGTAGCACAGGCAGTAAGTGGCGGAGATGGATTCATCCGACGGATCATGGTTGATGCCGGGGCAGGCGCAGCGGTATCCGGTCCCATCCTGGTAATAAACGCCGTCACTGATCGTCCCGTCCTCATTCAGGACGGTATGGTTATCAAAGGGACGCGCCGCCCGGAGCGCCCGGACCTTCTCGGCCAGCGGCAGCCGCTGCCCGGCGATGCTTTGAATAAACCCTTTGACACTCTGCTCTCTGGTACCGTGCAAACAGCAGGCGCAAGGCTCGATGATCTCGCAACGCTTTTCGAAACTCAAATTTTGGTCGAGGATCGCCATCGCGCGCCGCAAAAATACGGTCTTCACTGGTTTGGGGGAATTGTCCTTCAGATCGTCATATCCCGCATAAATCCGCTGAATGAGGGCTTCATCGGCCGCCAACTTTTGTAGCGATTTTTTAAGCTTTTCCGGGTAGGGCATGGAAATCACCCCTTCATTTTATATAGAAGCAAATTTCGGTGGATAAAAAAGCAGGATAGGAAAAATGTGATCAGTCAATTTTCAATCATTCTACATCCGACTTCCCCTCCGGTCAAGTGTCGTCTCGACGTCGCCCGGAACGGACCTCATGGGTAAGAATTAATCGGTTGCGAACTTTCTGGGCCGATCAGTCGTACTCCATATGGTAGGCCAGCAGCGCCAGTTCATAAAAACCTTGAAAACTTCGCAGGCGCAGCTTTCGGTCTACGGTTATTTTCGAGTTTTAATCTGGAGTTTGTCAATTTTAAAGGGATTTGCCCTCAAATAATAAATTATTCTTAAGTTTCTATAATTATCCAGAATCCCTCCTGGAAATATAGTATAATGATTTGGCGGTCAAAATTCCGCGCCACTGCGGGCTTGATCGCGGCTGGATATTGTCGGACTCATTGCAACGCGAGGTGAAAACGGTTGGAACCCATTGTGGAAGCAGTCCAGCTCTGTAAGACTTTTCAACTGGGCGAAGTGGCGATTGAGGTTTTGAAGGATATTAATCTCACCATCCGGCAAGGGGAGTTTGTCTCGATCATGGGGCCGTCCGGCTCGGGCAAGAGCACGCTCCTGTACCTGCTGGGCGGATTGGATAAGCCGACTTCCGGGAGCATCAAGATCCGGGGCCGGGAGTTATCGGTGATGCGGGATCGCGAAGAGAGCGTGATGCGCCGGAGGGATTTGGGGTTTATCTTTCAGTTTTACAACCTGATCCCCAATCTGAACGTGGAGGAGAATATCATGCTGCCGATCCTGTTGGACGGCAGAAGCCTCAAACTCGAAAAGGGCAAGTTGGAACGGATTTTGGAAGAGGTCGGCCTAGCCGACCGGCGCTATCATACGCCGCGGGAGCTTTCCGGAGGCCAGCAGCAGCGGGTGGCCATCGCCCGGGCGCTGGTGAACGAGCCGGATCTGATTCTGGCCGACGAGCCCATCGGCAACCTGGACAGCCGGACCGGGACCGAGATTATGAAATTGCTCCAGCGGATCAACCGGGAACACCGCAAGACCATCCTGCAGGTCACCCATTCGCAGGAGGCCGCCGGATACGGCGACCGGATCATTCAGGTACGGGACGGAAAGGTGTGGGAGGGTCATGATGAAGCCAGTGCTTAAGTGGATCGGCCTGGCGCTCTTGTTTGGCTTGTTGACGATGGGCGCCAGTTGCCGCAAGGAAGAAAAAAAGGCCGTGCCGAGCAGCGCGCCCAAGGTCGAGGTCAAACGGACGGTGGAGGCCTTTGGAATCGTGAAGGCCCGGGATTACAAGGATATCAACCTGGATTTTCCGGCGCAGATTGAGCGGGTGCCGGTCAAGGCCGGCCAGCCGGTGAGTCTGGGCCAGCCGCTAATCTATTTAAGTATCAACGATTTTCAGGCGCAAATTAAAAACAAGGAAAACGAGCTAAACGCGGCCCGGTTCGAACTGCTGAAGGTCGAAAAGAGCCTCCGGGACGCCCAGGATACTTACGCGAAGTTCCAGCGCCAGCTGCGCGACAAGGAAGGGCTGTTTCGAGCGGGCGCCATTTCCCAAAAAGAGCTGGACGATTTTCGGGATGTGGTGAAGGAAAAGGAGAAGGCGGTCACCGACATCAAAGTCTCCCTCGGTTCAGGTTCCGGGGCCAGCAGCGTCGCGGTGCAGCGCGAGAAGGTGGCGGTGTTGGATTACGACTTGAAACGGCTGAGGAATAAGTTGAATCAGAGCTTTCTCAAAGGCAATGTCATCGTTTCCGACTACGCCAACGGAGTGGTCTCCGACGTCTCCTGCGCCGCCGGCTATTCGGTCGGCACCAGCGGCGAGAAGCAGGAGAAGCTCTTGTCCATCATGAATCTGGACAGCCTGTACGTCACCGCCGACGTGGCCGAGGATTTCATCAAGGATGTCCGGCTGGGGGCGGCGGTCACGATCCGGCCGACCGCGGACAATACCCGCAAGTACCAGGGTAAAGTGACCAGCATCGCCCAGATGGCGGTGACTCAAAACGGCGAAACCAACGTGGCGGTGGAGATATCCATCACCAATCCCGACGGATTCTTACGCCCCAATTTCAACGTCGATGTGGAGATCGCGAAATAGATGCGGATACTCATCAAATTTATCTGGCGCAATATTCAAGAAAAGAAACTGCGGACTTTTTTGATCCTGATCTCGGTGGCGCTGTCGGCGGCCCTGTTCTTCGCCGCCACCGCCATCGCCGGCACCATCGAAGGGATGTACCTGCAACGAATCAAGAAATATTACGGCACCGCCGAGTTGATCGTCCATCCCAACGAGAAGTCGCCCTCCGGCTTCTTTCATGTCCATCCGGCGGAGCAGTACCGGAACTTCACCGATTACGCCATCGGCGTCATCGAGAGCTCGGGCACTTACAAGAACCGCCACGAGTCGGCGGATTTCGACCTGAAAGGATTCAGGCTCGCGGATCTGGCGACCATGAATCCGTATGTCCTGGCCCGGCAGCGGCAACTCCTGCCGTTTCAGGGCAAAAAGATCATCATCAGCAGGGCCATGGCCGAGAAATTCCACTTCCGGATCGGCCAGAATATCGAATTGTGGCTGCGGGATCACCGTTACCGGTTCCGGATCGCCGCCATCGCCGAGCCGGTCGGCCTCTTTCAGGATGACGGCCTCAGCAATACGGCGGTGGTCCCCCGCGAAACCCTGGCGGCCTTGTTCGGCGCCCGCGGCAAGGTGACGACCGTTTTTATCAAATTGAAGGACCCCTCCCGGGCGGAGGAGATGGTCGCCAAAATGAGCGGGGCCTTCCGCCGTTATACCGTACGCGAAACCGTCTCCCGGTCGGAGTTGCGGCGCGAGATCGGCACGATCTCGACCCCTTTCATGATGATGGTGATCCTGGTCCTGTTCATGAGCGTCTTCATCATTTACACCTCGTTTAAGGTGATCACCCGGGAACGGCTGCCGCTCATCGGCACCTTCCGCAGCATCGGAGCGACCCGCCGCATGACCGACCTGATCCTGTTCGCCGAGAGCCTGCTGTACGGAGTGGTCGGGGGCGTCGCCGGCTGCGGCATGGGACTCGGGATCCTGTATGTCATGTCGATCCTGATGACCCCGGCGTGGCTCGCCGGCAAGCTGAATACGGTCATGAAGTTTACCCCGTTGCAATTGCTGATGGCGCTGGCGCTGGCAGTGATTCTGGCGCTGGGCAGTTCGCTTTTTCCGATCATCAGGATCTCCAAAATTCCGGTCAAGGAGATCATTTTGAACGCGATTGCCAGGCCCGTCCGGAAGAAGGGCCGCCGCCTGCTTTGGGGGGCTTTGCTGCTGGCCGTGGCCTTGGCGGTCCCGCCGCTGGTGCCGCAGGATGTCACTTTTTTGGCCACCGTGGCGGGGATGCTCCTGACCACCAGCGCGGTGATCCTCTGGATCCCCTTCCTGACCAAGCTGCTGACCGGAGCCCTGGAGCGGATCTACCAGCCGCTCTTCGGCAACCTGGCGGTTTTGGCAGCCAAGAATCTGCGGGATAACCAAAGCAGCATGAATAACATCGCCTTGCTGGCGATCGGCATCTCCAGCCTGCTGATGATCAATACCCTCAGCTATAGTGTGAGTAAGGAGGTTATGAGCCTGTACCGGGATGCCCAGTATGATATTTGGATGTGGAGCTGGCAGCCGGATCGCGCGTTTAAGCAGCGGTTGCTCGCGGTCGACGGCGTCAAAGGGGTCTATGGAGTCTACTCCGCCTACCAGGCGGAGCTTGACGGCCGCAAGGATAAGATCGGCTGGCTGGTCGGGGCCGCGCCCGAATTCTTCGACTATTGGAAGCTGAATATCTTGGGCGACCGGCGGGCGCTTTTGGCGCAGTTGGACCAGGACCGCCAGATCCTGTTGACCGCTTCGCTGCGCGACAAATTCGGGGTTAAGCTCGGGGATTATCTGACGCTCCAGACCAAGCGGGGCAAAAAAGCCTACCGGATCAGCGGCTTTTTCACTTCCCTCATGGAGAACGGGAGTTTTGCAATTATTCCGGAACGGTATTTCAAGCTGGATATGAAGGAACAGTATTATAACAGCCTGTTCATCAAGACCCTCGGCGACCCGGCGGCAGTGGAGAGCAAGCTGCAGCAGAAGTTCGAGCGGGAGCAACCGTATATCACGACGCTGCGGAGTATGGAACAGCGCAATATGCAGTCCAACGCCCAAATGTTTCTGATCCTGCAAGGCTTTTCGGTGTTGGCCCTGCTCATCGGGATCTTCGGAGTGCTGAACAACCTGCTCATCGGGTTTATCGAACGCCAACGCTCGCTGGCGGTGTTACGCTCGGTGGGGATGAGCAACCGCCAGTCGTTGCAGATGATCCTGCTGGAGTCGCTGAGCGGGGGACTCATCGGCGGCGCGGTCGGCGTCATGAGCGGATTGCTGTTGCTGTCGCTCATCCCCTATGTCATGAAGTCGCTCAGCATTCCGATTCCGATGCATTATTCCCCGGCGCAATTTCTCTTCGCGTTGCTGGCGGGGGTCGTCATTACCGTCGTGGCCTCGCTCAGTCCGGCCTTGAAATCGGTCAAACTCAACATCATCGAGGCGATCAAATACGAGTAGCCGGCCTGGGAGGAGCGGGAGACGCTTTTCACTATGAAACCAAGGAAGGAGTATCATCCCATGCGATTGGCGGCCATTCACGAGCCGGCCCTGATCAAGGAGTATCTGAACCGGCCGGACCGGGGCAATCTCATTTACTATTGCAACAATCTGGAGCCGCCTTTTTGGGAGAATACCCAATGGTTCGGATTAATGGCGGGAGAACATTTGGCGGCGCTGGCCATGTTGATCACCAAATACCAGGTTCCGGCCCTTCTGGCCACCTCCTATCGGCCGGACGATCCTTATCTGCCGGAGCTTCTGGAGCGGCTCCGGCCTTACCTGCCCCAGGATTTGTACTGTCATGTCGATAGCCACGCCGTGGAGCGGCTGCCCTCCGGCATGGCGGGACAACGGGTCAGTCCGTATTACAACATGAAGCTGGTCGACCGTAACCGCCTTCCGGTGCTTGATCCCGGCCGGGCCGTCCGTTTGGGAACTGCCGATAAACCGGCGATCATTGCTCTGCTGGAGGAGAGCCATCCCGATTACCTCCTGGATGAGGAGTTTTGCGACGCGGGGTATTATTGGGGCATTCGCGAAGCGGGCCGGCTCGTCAGCCTGGCGGGCGTGGTGGCCAAGTCCGAGGAGTACGCCATCGCGGCCGTCGGTTGTGTGACCACCCATCCCGACTTCCGCCGCGCCGGCCTGGCCACCCAGGTGATGGCGGCGTTGATCCATGATTTGACGCCGCGTTATGGGGAGATCGTTTTAAATGTCAAGCAGGCGAACCAAAACGCCGTCCGGTGCTACCGGAAGCTCGGCTTTGAGGTCATTGGCGAATTCGCGGAGGTATGCGGCAGCGATTGCCGGTTCTGAATCGTTCCATCCGGAACGAAGTGGAGAAAACGGTTTTTTTCGACAACGGGGCTTTCATTGCTCCGTTGCTTTGTATAGTAGGAGATAAGAATGAGGCCGGTAAAAAAAGGACCCTCGCATAAGGAGGGCAAAAAAAGTTTGAGAATGAAAAAGTACGTCCGTGTGTTACACATTATACACATAAAATTCATATAAATAAATCCTTTAATGGCATTTTTTACCTAAAGTTAATCATTGCCATTTCAACCAGGGTAAAATTCCCAGTGAAACCGGGCGGTTACCGCCCGAATGAAGTGGATGCCGGTTTATTTCATATTGAAAAGAATAGCAGGAAAATTTATGGAGCTGTCGAATATATTTACAGAGTGGATGCCATAAGTGTTTGCGAGCTTTGGACGGGCCTGCCGGAAGTGCTTGGAGGCGGGAGGAGTTTATTGTGGGTTGTTTATTTCATATTGAAAAGATTACAAAATTTAATTTGAACGACCGATACAGGAGAGTATTGCATTTGACCCGCCGTGAACTGCTAAGATAGCAAACAGTCGCCGCAGCGGCCGGCCATTTTTCGGTGCAGCTGTTTCGTTCGATCCGCATGAAACTATTGGTTATCCTTCAAAAAAATTTAAATTCCACTTAAAACTTCCAAGAAGTGAAAAAGGAGAATGGCTGATGATTAAGTTTGGTACGGGCGGTTGGCGGGCGCTGATCGGAGAAGATTTCACCAAGGAGAACGTACAGACCCTGTCCCAGGCGGTTGCGGATCTTTTGAAGGCGCGTCATTGCGCGGAGCGAGGTTTTGTAATCGGCTACGATCGCCGGTTTCTGTCCGACAAGGCGGCCCGCTGGATCGCCGAAGTGCTGGCGGGCAACGGAATTCCGGTGTTTTTTATCGACAAGGTGGCCCCGACGCCGCTGATCATGTTCACTGTCAAGAAGCTGGAGACGGGTTTCGGCGCGGCCGTTACGGCCAGCCACAATCCGGCGGATTATAACGGGGTCAAGATCTTTACCGACGGCGGCCGGGACGCGACGGAGACCGTGACGGATGAGATCGAATCGTTCATTGCGGCGTTGGACCCCAAGGCCGTCTCCAGAATCGACTTCGAAAGCGGCCTGCAGAACGGGCTGATCCGGCCGATCGATCCCTTCAATGAGTACATTGACACCATTCTCGGCATGATCGATACCGAGGCCATCAAAAACCGCAAGCTGAAGGTGATTCTCGACCCGATGTTCGGGGTCTCCAAGACGTGCCTCCAGACCATTCTGCTGACTGCCCGCTGCGAGGTGGAAGTGATCAATGACCGGCATGACACCTTGTTCGGCGGCCGGCTGCCTTCGCCCAGCACCCATACCTTGCAACGCTTGCGGGATATGGTGGTCGAGCGGCATTACGACATCGGCATCGGGACCGATGGCGACGCCGACCGCCTGGGGATCATCGATGAGAAAGGCGACTTTATCCATCCCAATAACATCCTGGCCCTATTGTATTACTACCTTTTGAAGTTCAAGGGCTGGAAAGGCGGGGTGGTCCGCAATCTGGCCACGACCCACCTGCTGGACAGGATCGCGGCCGGTTTCGGCGAGACCTGCTTTGAGGTTCCGGTCGGCTTCAAACATATCAGCTCGATGATGGAAGCCCAGAATGCGCTGATCGGCGGCGAGAGCAGCGGCGGTCTGACCATCCGCGGCCACATCCGGGGCAAGGACGGCGTTTTCGCGGCGAGCCTGTTGATCGAGCTGCTGAGCGTCACCCAAAAGAGCCTGTCGGAACTGCTGGAAGAGATCCATCAGCAATTCGGCTATTTTTACATGGTGGAGAACGACTGCCGTTTCAAACCCCAGGATAAAGAGCGCCTTCAAAAGCTGCTGTTTGAGGATAAGGCGCTGCCGGACTTCGGATACGCCATCGCCCGGCGGAGTTATGCGGACGGGGTCAAGGTCTACTTTGAAAACGGCGGCTGGGTCATTGCCCGGTTTTCCGGCACCGAACCGCTGCTCCGGATCTTCGCGGAGATGGACAACGAAGCGGCGGCCCAGGCGGTCGGCGAGACCATGAAGACCTTCTTGACGGTTTAACCCTGGAACAATTTTGGGGAAGGGAAGATGTTCATGCAGTATGGTTATTTTGATAATGGCAACCGGGAGTATGTGATCGAGCGGCCGGACGTTCCGGTCTCGTGGACTAATTACTTGGGCGTGAAGGACATGTGCGCCGTCATCTCCCACAATGCGGGAGGATACGCCTTCTTTGAGCAGGCCCAGCATCACCGGATCACCCGTTTCCGGCCCAACGGCGTCCCGCTGGACCGGCCGGGGCATTACGTATACCTGCGGGATGACGAGACGGGGGAGTACTGGTCCGTCTCCTGGCAGCCGGTGGGGAAGGACTTGACCAAAGCCAGGTATCAGTGCCGGCACGGTCTTTCATACTCCAAATTCAGTTGTGATTATCAAGGGATCGCCGCCGAACAATTGTTGTTCATTCCGGTGGACGATGCCGTGGAGCTTTGGGACGTCCGGTTGCGGAACCGGAGCGGCCGGCCCCGTTCCTTGAGCGTCTTCTCGTATGTGGAGTTTTCGTTTCATCATGTCGACATCGATAACCAGAATTTTCAGATGAGCCTCTACGCCAGCGGATCGAGCTACCGGGAGGGCGTCATTGAGTATGACTTTTTTTACGAACCCTGGACCTGTCACTACTTTACCAGCGCCGGCGATCCGGACGGTTTCGACTGCTTGCGCGATCGTTTCATCGGGCCGTACCGTTCCGAGACTGATCCGCTGGCCGTGGTCCAGGGCCATTGCTCGGGAAGCTCCGAGCTGGGCGGGAATCACTGCGGCGCGTTGCATCACCGCCTGGTATTGGGGGACGGGGAGGAGGCGCGGCTGCTTTTCCTCCTGGGCGTGGGCGACCGGGCGGCGGGCCAGGCCATGCGCGCCAAATACCGCGACCCGGCCGCGGTCGATGCGGCATTTGCCGGTTTGAAAAAGTATTGGAGCGAAAAGCTGGAAGCCTTCCAGTGCCGGACGCCGCATCCGGGGTTTGACACCATGATCAATACCTGGACCCTCTATCAGGCGGAGACGTGCGTCGTCTGGTCCCGCTTCGCCTCCTTCATCGAAGTGGGGGGCCGTACCGGACTGGGCTTCCGCGACACGGCGCAGGATGTGATGAGCGTGGCCCATACCCATCCGCAGAAGGTGCGGCAGCGCATCATCGAGCTATTGCGGGCGCAGGTCAGCACCGGTTACGGCCTGCATCTCTTCGAACCGGAAAAGTTCGACCCGGACCGTCCCGCGCCGCCGCCATTCAAATCTCCTACCGTGGTGCCGGAGCCGGAGCGCTCCAGCTTGATCCACGGGCTGAAGGATACCTGCTCCGACGACGCGCTCTGGTTGATCCCGTCGGTCTGCGAGTATGTCAAGGAGACCGGCGACTTTGCGCTCCTTGATCAGGTGGTGCCTTTCGCCGACGGCGGCAGCGCCACGGTCTATGAGCATCTCCGGCGGGCGCTGGATTTCTCGGCGGAGCAGGTCGGACCGACCGGCATCTGCAAGGGACTGCGCGCCGACTGGAACGACTGCCTGAATCTGGGCGGCGGCGAGAGCGCCATGGTCTCTTTCCTGCATTACTGGGCGTTGCAGGCCTTTTTGGAGGCGGCCCGCCATTTGGGCAGGGAAGAGGACGTTCAGACTTATGGGGCCATGGCGGAACGGGTCCGGAAGGCCTGCGAGGAGCATCTGTGGGACGGCCAATGGTACATCCGAGGCATCACCGCGCAGGGCGAGAAGATCGGCACCCAGGCCAATGACGAAGGGAAAGTGCATCTGGAATCCAATTCCCTGGCCGTGCTCTCCGGAGCGGCCGCGCCCGAGCGGGCCCGGCTCTGCATGGACGCGGTCGACCGGCATTTGTATTCCGAGTGGGGGCTGCACCTGGTTTGGCCGGCCTACAGCCGTCCCGACGACGGCATCGGTTTCGTGACCCGGGTCTACCGGGGGATCAAGGAGAACGGCGCCATCTTCAGCCATCCCAATCCGTGGGCGATGATCGCCGAGTGCCGGTTGGGCCGCGGCGACCGGGCCATGAAGTTTTACGACGCGCTGCTGCCATACAGGCAGAACGACCGGATCGAGGTCCGCGAGGCCGAACCCTATTCTTATTGCCAATTCATCATGGGCCGGGATCACACCGCCCACGGCCGGGCCAGACATCCCTGGCTGACCGGCACCGCCGGCTGGGTGTATACCGCGGCCACTCATTGGATCCTGGGGATCCGCCCGGATTTTGACGGCATGATCATCGACCCCTGCATCCCGCACGATTGGCCGGGCTTCGAGGTCCGCCGCAACTGGCGCGGCGCATCCTACCGGATCACGGTCCGGAATCCCGCCGGGGTCCAGCGGGGCGTCCGGTCACTGACGCTGAACGGCCGGCCGGTGGCCGGGCCGATTCCGCCGCAACCGGCCGGCTCCCGGAATGAAGTCGAAGTCCTGATGGGCTAATCCGTCGGGGCTGCGAAGCGGACCGCGCCTTCGCTACGTTTCGCCAAAGAAAATTTCATTCAGGGCATGTCGCGAGGAACTCTCAAAACAAGAGTTCCTTTTTTGTCCCCAGCCGGCCGGACGCGGGAGCGGATATCCGCCGACCGGCGGTTTTCGGGCGGATAGCGATATCCGCGTTGGGTCGAATCGCTTTTCCCGAAAATGACAGGTATGAATCGCCGGAAAATCAAGCATACTAAGGGTCTGGGCGGTTTTATCCGCCAATGCCGGATGCGGCGTTCAAACCGGCGCGGCTGCGGCCGGCGGGAGGTGAAGACAGTTTGCCCCTGGAGGAAGGCAGAATCAGCGGTATCCAGCTGACGGTGCTGATTATGATGCTGGGCATGGGTTCCTCGCTGCTGATGATCTCCGGCGGAGTGACCGGCCGCGAAGCATGGATCGCCATGTTCCTCGGGACCCTTCAAGCCCTGTTGTTTGCCTTGGTCTACGTAACGTTGGCGAACCGCTTCCCCGGTAAAACGATAGTGGAAATCAACGATATCGTTTACGGCCCTTACCTCGGCAAGGTGATGTCCGCGGTCTTCCTCTGGTATCTGTTTCATTCCGCTTCCATCATTCTCCGCAACTATTCCGACTCCTTCACCATCACTTTTTTGACGGACACTCCCGGCATCGTCCTGTCGGCACTGCTGATGCTGACCTGCATCATGGCGGTGCGCCTCGGGCTGGAAGTAGTGGCCCGCTGCAGCCAGGTGCTGATCTCCTTGATCATGATGATGTATGTGGTTTGGACGGTCTTCGCCCTGCCCAGGATCGACTGGGGCAATTATCTGCCCCTGGTCGAGATCCCGCTGACCCGGATGCTGTGGGACGCCAACACGCTAAGCGCTTTTCTATTGGCCGACTCGGTCAGCTTCTTGATGATTATTCCGTTTGTAAACGAGCGCAGCAAGGTGGGGCTGTGGGTCTTCTCCGGCATCGCCGTGACCGGTTTTTTCTCCGCGATGGCGCTGTTCATCGATACCGGCGTGCTGGGGGTGACGACGGAGCTTGCGGTCTTTCCAACGCTGGAAGTCGCGAAGCTGATCGAGATTCCATTGATCCGGGTGCCGCTGGATCTTTCGCTCTTCGTCATCTTTATCGCGGCCGGATTCATCCGCATCTCGATCTACCTTTACGGAGCGGTCTTGGGCCTGGCCCAGATGCTCCGGGGGAAGGCATATCGAACGTTCGTGATCCCGTCCGGGATCCTGATTCTGCTCCTTTCCATCATCAACTTCGACTCCTTTGACGAAGCGGCCGACTTTATCCGGGTGACCGCGCCCATTTACAAGCTGCCGTGGGTCATCGGGCTCCCGCTCCTGACACTGGCCGTTGCCTATCTGCGGCGCCTGTCACGCCGGAATGCTTCGGGATCGGCCTAGCCGGAGCCGGCCGCCCGGTAAAACCAGGGAACGGTCAGTGGGAGCGGACGGCTCCGCTGAAGGAAAGGAAGCCGATGGCTTTATCCGGCAGGAAAATCTGGCGCAACGGTTGAAGCCGAAGATTTCGCGCGCCGGAAGCGCCCGGCTCTTTTCGTTCAAGGCGTTTTTTGCTTTACAAAGCTTAATCCCGAGAAATAAAAGAGATCCTTTCCCTCCGCATCCTTCGCCCAGCGCACCGTCTCTTGGCCGAAAATTCCCAATCCCTGCAGTAGAGCTTCCTGATCCCGGTCGGGCTGGAGGACCCAGGCCCATATCAGCTGCTTCTTTTCGTTTTTCATGACGAGGATGAGATAACCCCGCTCCGTCGTTAACTCCGCATGGAAACCCAGGGGATTCTCCCCCTCATATCTTCCGCAACGGCTTTGCCAAATCTCCGGTATTGGAAGGGCCTTGACCGCTTCGCCCAGAATCTGCTTTTTGCCGTTATCGGAATAGAGGAGCAGCCGGCGTCCTGAAATCGGCTTCACCGTCACTTTGAACTCCGTGATATTGGCAAAAGCGGGAAAAACCCCGAAGATGAGCGGATCCATCGTGAACCAGCCATCCGGCGCGGGAATCATCCGGAAGGTCCGGTCCAGGACGGACAGGACCAAGCCGCGGCCGGAACGCTTGATCTGAACCAGTCCGGAATGGGTCGCAAAGTCGCCTTCAAAAGCCGGCAATTGCTCAGGGTCCAGTTTTACCGGCGATGCCGGGGGAGCGGTATTCGGCGGCGCTTTGAAGCCGGCCTTGACGGAGAGAGCGAGTTTGGCGACTTCATACAGGATGTCGCGGAGGTCGTCATGATGGGCGTTCATCGTGACGATCACCCCCAATTGATACTCCGGCAGGAGCAGGATGCCGCTGCCATAAAGCAGGCTGTCGCCCAGCAACTCCAGGTTCTTGCCGGCATAATCCAGGCGGGGCTCTAAATTGATCTCCCATCCCAGACCATATTGATTGGCCAGATCGAGAGCGATTCCTTTGTTTTGGGGGCGGAACATCTCGGCCAGCGTGGCCCTTTGCAGCAGCGCGCGGCCCCGGTATTCTCCGCCGCCCAAGGCCATCCTGGCAAAGTTGGATAGATCGCTGGCGGAGGAATACAGGCCATTATCGGGGATGTCGCGCGTGTCCTTTTCATAGTAGGGTTCCTCCCGGAGATGGCCTGGCGAAAGCGCGTCATACATGGCCTCCCGCAAGGCAAATCCAGAATCGTTCATCGCCAGGGGTCGCAAGACAGTCTCTTCCATGGAATCGGCGAACCTCCGTCCGGTGACTCTTTCAATGACCGCGCCGAGCAAACTGGTTCCGACAGTTGAACGGTTATGGATAAAATTGGGCGGACAGGCGACATATTCTTGTTGCAGATCCGGGATGAGGGTGGTGAAATAGGGGACGTTTTCACCGATGTACCCTTTCAGCCGCGTAAACGGGAGGCCGGAGTGGCCGCTCAGAATGGCGCGAATCGTCAGCGGAGCGGCATCGGGAAACCGGGATTTCATGGCGAATTCCGGGAGGTAGGCTTGAAGCGGTTGGTCGATATCGATCTTGCCGGCCTCCGCCAGTTGCATGATGGCGGTCGCGGTGAACAGCCGCGAGAGCTCTCCGGTCTTGATAATGGTCCTGGAGGAGAAGGGTTTTTTCTGTTTGCGATCCGCATAGCCGAAATTTTGGGTCCAGACGCTGTCGCCGTCGACGATGGCAATGCTGATGCCGGGAATATGATCCCGTTTCATCATCCGCGTAATGGTTTTGGATAAACGCGGCCTGATGGTTTCAGCGTCTCCGAGGGGAACTTCACCGTCAACCGGGCTCCCCGCCGGGAACAATCCGAACAGCAAAAGAAAAAGGATCAGGAGACTGCTTTTAGAGTTTTTCATGGGCCCTCCAGACTCGAAATATTGAAGATCGGCGTAAAAATGCCAAAGTGAAACACTCCCGCATCAGGGCGATTCCGCTACTAGGTCGGGCCGCACTTTTTTGAGCTCTTTGGCCAGTTTTTTGACGCCTTTTCGCAGCAGCTTTTTGGCCGAGTCATTATACGTTAAGCCAAAGCTCTCACTGACCTTCACCCGGCAGATCGGATCCGGGGCGTTGGGGTCAAAAAGTTCGAAAACCGCTTTATCAATTTGATTGGGGGCGACATCCAGGTTTACCCTGAGATAAAAGCCGCCGGCTATTCTGGCGCAAATCGCGGCCGGAATTTCATTTTGATCGGAGCGTTGATACGCGGCGGCCTCAAATTGGGCAAAATCCGTCTGGGAGATGGAATTTCCCAATTGATATCTGTGAATCTCACTGAACAGGATCTGGTAAGCCTTGGCCGAGTCCAGTTGCTGCGGAGCGCTGATCAAGGGGAAAAGCACCTGGGATGGTATCCTGCTTTTCAGCAGTTCCCATTGTTCATCTCGTTCATCCCGGGGAGAGGGAGGAGCGGGGGCTTGATCCGCGCGGGGTTTTAGCCGGACCGGATACCGGGTCCAGACGGTAAACTCCGTTCCGGCGGGAATCATGGCTTGGGTCCCTTTCACGAGCGAATTGAAGCCCGTGCTCAAAATGCCGCTGATTAGAGCGCTGCCGGCGATATCCTGGCCATTGATAACGAATATACCGCCGGTTTCGTTCATCCGCGATACCCCGGAGTCAATATAGCGGCCGATGATCGGGATGCGAGTGGCTTCGTCCAATTCGATCTCCGGGATCACGATATCAATATGGCCCGGTTGGCCAAAACTGCCACGGGAATGCGCTTCCCAAACGATCCCGTTGACGGGAGTCCCTTTGGGGATCAGAAGCTGGTCTTGGACCATCACATTTTCGGAAACTTCCAGGGGGATCCGATCATTGGTTTGATAAGCATTGGAAGCGATATCGCCGACGAGGGATAGTTTCAAGGGAGTAAAACGGGGCATGTCGACGCTGCCGGGCTCATCTTTGGTCTCCGGCATGGCTTTGATCGTGGCCTTGAGGGAGCCATCCGGTTTGACCTTGCCCATCCCATAATGTTTTTCGAGGATCGTTACGGCCCGTTTGGCGGCTTTTTCATCCGAGGCCGCGGGAGTACCCACCCTTTGCAGCAATTGGAGCCCCTCCAGGCGGTTCAAGAGGGAATGGGCCCGGCCGTTGCTAATGTCGATGTAATACGTTTGGCCGGGAACCAATTCGAATTCGTTCAGCGCATAGGATTTCGCGCCGGTGCTCAGCCAGATGAGATGGAGGCCCGGATCGATCGTGGCCAGGAAGTAGGTGTTTCGTTTTAATAAGCATAAAAACTGGGCGTCGGAAAAAAGATAAACGGCTTGGGCGGCTTCCAGTTGGCGGATGAAATAAACCTTTGCCGGCGGAGCGGGCGTTGCGGAAGCGAAGACATAATACTGGAGCGAAAAAACCAAAACAAAGCACAGGACGAACGTTAATGAACTGCGGCTGCGTTTTTTCATATCTTATCCTCCGGTTCAATATTAGTAAGTTGAAGAAAAAAGCTGAGCAGATCTTCCCTTCTGAATATCGTCCGAATCAATTTCCAGTATTAGAGAATCAGGAAATTCTTTTGGGAGTGTTTTTTCGCGAATGCCACGGGGAAAAACGGGGATTGAAAGCGGAGCCGGGCTTGCGGCCGGATGGGATGGATGAGATCCAGCGCCGGGGAAAACAGCAGAGTGCGGCGGTAAAGGATATTCCAAGCCAATGTCCACAGCTTCTCCATCCGTTCTCCATAGAATTTCCATACCGGGATGATAGGGTTTCAATAGCGCAGTCATTCATACTTGACGGTTCCGAGTGGCAGGGCTTTGCTCTTCCATTCCACAGAAAGCGGGGTACAATGTTTTCAAAACCAGAAAAGAATTATTTCCTCGACCTTGCCCTGGGGGTCGTGGGTCTGATCTGTGTGCTGACCGGTTTGGGCTTGAAATTTCATCCCCTCGTACTCGAAACCATTCTATCCGGCAAATTCATGAAACCGCTCCATGAATGGAGCGGCTATATCGTGGTCCTTCTGGTTCTCCTCCATCTGGGGATGCATGGTCAATGGCTCCAGTCCTTTACCCAAAAGATATTTTCAAACCCGAAAAAGATTTTTCTTTTTTTCATGACCGTGATCGTGTCGGCCGCCTTATGTTGGTTGGCGGCGCGATTGTCGCCGGAACCGGCCCGCGAATGGCATAAAGGACCGGATTTTGAAATGGAGAGACGGAGCGATTGGCCGATGGAGAAGGATGGCGAGGGGAAGACTTCAGAGTGAGCCTGCCGATCCGGCGCGCTGGCGGGGGAGAGGTTCGTTTGCTCCGGGGAAGTGCTACGAAGTTCAATATAAGAAATTTCGAATGACCAGGCAGCAAGAATACGCCAATAAGGAAGTTCTCCCGGATTACCAATACGTCTGGCTCGCAGAAGTATAGTACGCAGAAACCGGTGGCGATTCTGTTCAAAAAAGCCTTACGCCGTCTAACGGGGAGAGGCTTTTTTTCTATCAGAATCTGCAAATTTCTTGACATTAAAACACCCATTCCTCCGTGGAAAGGAACGGGTGTAAGAAAAACCATACAGCCTAGCCGTAAGCTGTATGAATTCATTATCGCATACCAACATTGGATTTCTGTTTGAGATGAGGTTGAAAATTCTTTAAAGTCGGATGCCGTCGGGGTCAGCTTAGCATCGGGCCGTTTATTCCGCAGCATCCGACGCTGTGTCCATCCTCGGAGAGGTTTCCCGAAGGGGAGTTACAGTAAGGAAGGAGATAACTCAGCCGCAATGGCGGCAGATTTCCTCTTTCGTATTAACAGGTCGATAAAAGCTTCCAACCGAGTCTGAATACCCGCTTCAGCGGAATGTTCATCAATAATAATGTTCAGCACCGGAATGGATAATTCTCTGGAGACAGCCGGCAATACTTGCATGGCGATTATCTCCGGCATACAGGTGAAGGGCGCAAGTTCAATGACGCCCTGAAAATCATTGATCCCTGCTTCTACGGTATGGGCAACTGTTTCTAAGCCATGACCGCCCACGTTATTTTGAAGGTAAGGCCTGGCTAAGAACTGTAATTGTTTATACCAGCCCGGTTTAAAAACGTTGGGGCATAAATGTTCAAGAATCCAATCCGTCAGGTAAATCGTCCGCTTCACCTCGATTCCCATTTCCCCCAAAATCCTTTCAATCTGAAAATTAACACGCGGTTCCAAAACCATGTAAATCTCGCCTACCAGTGCGACTTTTAAGGGGGCAGGGGCCTGTTTTTGGGGGATGGTTTGCAGTTCGGCCACGCAATTTTCAAAAATTTGCTTGATATCCTTCGCCAAGGCAGCGTCATCGATCAGCTGGTAAAATCGATTTTGCAGATGGGTCGCAGCGCCCGGGAATTGTTCAAGCGGTCGAATTTTGTTAACCAGACGATCCAATTTATCGATGGCTTGGGCTTTTAACCAGAAAATATGGAGCGCTTTCCGAAAACGGGATATCGTATGTTGAGGAACCACTCGTTTGATTCTTTTCCAGAATTCCTGAGGCTGGTTTTTGGGGGCTTCAAATATCAGGAACTCAACGTGATAACCGGCTTCTTTTAGAATTTCCCGTTGAACTTCACCATAATAACCGAATCGGCACGGCCCTGCTCCGCCGGCCATAAAAATGCACTCCGCTCCGGACTCGATGGCTTCAATATAGTTTCCAAGATTCACTTTAAAAGGAAAACAGGCGAATTCCGGGGAGACTCTCGTGCCCAAAGCGATGGTCCGCTGGGAAGTCTGCGGTGGAACGACCGGTTCCAATCCCAATTCACTCAGTAGCGCTTTACAGGGTATATATAAGTTGCCGAGGTGAGGAAAGGTTGCTTTCATAAAAACACCTTCTTTCTCCAGTTTTCATATCGTCAAATCGCTGAAATATATTCCGGTATTGACAGCCGCCAATCTTTACGGTTTAGAGTATTTTTCTCGATTTACAAGGTTGATTTTGTATTAAGGTTCTGGATATACCCGGGTATCAATCTTCATCGATAGATTGAAAAAACTATTTAGACTGAAAGGTCTAAATAGTCTTTATCCATCCTTTATGACTGTTTATACTGGGGCTCTTGCTGCTCAATATACGATTGTCTTTGTTTTAAAGTATTGAGAGCATTGTCGAAAGTTTGAGCAAGCTGTTGATACATCTGCTTGGCTTGCTGATCCTGGGTTTCCAAAGCGAAGGTTTTCATGCTGGACGCGACACTTTCGACACTGGCGATGGCTTTTTGCATCTGGGTTCCAACAGTCATTTCATCACCTCCTTTACTTATCCTTTGGGTTTAAATAATAAGGCGCCTAAAAAACCGAAGATGATCGCGGCGGAGATCCCGGCGCTGGTCACTTCGAAGATACCGGTTAATACCCCGACAATGCCATCCCGCTCCGCTTCGGCCATGGCTCCTTTCAGCAATGAGTTTCCAAAACTGCTGATGGGAACGGTGGCTCCGGCCCCGGCCAGTTTAATGAGGGGTTCATACCATCCCAGGCCGCCCAGGATCACGCCGGCTACGACCAGGGTACACATCGTATGGGCCGGCGTCAATTTAAAGACATCCATTAAGATTTGTCCGATAACACAGATCCCGCCGCCGATCACAAATGCCAAAATAAATTTTTCCATTCCGTGAGCCCCCTATGATTCAATGGCCACCGCGTGAGCGATACAGGGTATGCTCTCTTTTTGCTGATAGGAAAGGGGTGAGAGCAGCGCGCCGGTGGCCACGATTAGAATTCGTTGGAGTTCCTTCCGTAGGATCCGCTTGAGAAAATGGCCGTAAGTGACCGTGGCCGAGCAGGCGCAACCACTCGCCCCGGCGAAGACCGGTTGCTCTTTTTTGTAGATTAACATTCCACAATCAGTAAATTTTGCTTCAGGGAGGGCCAGGCCATGTTTGGCTAACAAATCGGCGGCGATTTGATGGCCGACCCGGCCCAGATCGCCGGTGGCAATCAAATCATAATAGTCCGGTTCGCGCCGTAAATCTCTGAAATGGGCCTCGATGGTATCGACCGCCGCCGGCGCCATGGCGCCGCCCATGTTAAAGGGGTCGGATATTCCCATATCGACCACTCGTCCGATCGTCGCCCCGGTGACCCGTGGACCTTCGCCATCTTGCGTCACTACAGCAGCGCCGGCCCCGGTAACCGTCCACTGGGCGGTGGGCGGCTTCTGGGAGCCGTATTCGGTGGGATAGCGGAACTGTTTTTCACAAGCGGCATTATGGCTGGAAGTGGCGGTTAAAGCATTGTGGGCCTGCCCGCTGTCGACCAGCAGCGAAGCCAGGGCTAATCCTTCCATGGCGCTGGAGCAAGCCCCGTACAAACCGATGAATGGAACACCGAGGGTTCGGGCGGTAAAACTACTGCTGATAATCTGGTTCATCAGATCGCCGCCGAGAAAGAACTGGATATCGTCCTTTTTCAGCCCCGCATTGCCGATTGCGATCTCACAGGCCTGTTCCAGCAATTTTTTCTCAGCCTTCTCAAAGCTGGCTTGGCCCAGCCAGATGTCGCCATGAAGCATATCAAAGTCTCCGGCGATAGCTCCTTGAGCTTCAAACGGCCCGCCGACCGTACCGGTGGCCCGAATCACAGGCCGGGATTGGAATACCCAGGTTTGATGACCTTGTAACATCAGAAACCACCTAGAGATTTGACTGTTATCTTAATGAGCGCTACTACAAAAGCGGCAAAGACTCCGTAAACAACCACCGACCCGGCCAGCTCGAACATCTTAGCGCTTACGCCCAGGACGTATCCCTCGCTCCGGTGTTCAAGGGCTGCCGAAACCATCGAATTGGCAAAGCCGGTGACCGGCACGGCAGTTCCGGCCCCTGCCCATTGGGCGATGTGGTCGTAAATTCCAAAACCAGTGAATAAGACCGAAAGGATAATGAGCGTCGCTACCGTGGGATTACCGGCGGTAACTTCCGTAAAATGAAAATAGGTCATAAAGGTGAATTGGATGGCTTGCCCGATCACACAAATGATCCCTCCGGCCAGAAAGGCGCGGATCATATTCGACCATACCGGACGCTTGGGTTCCCTGTCATTCGCAAAACTTTGATATTCCTGTTGGGTCGGGGTCAGTTTCTTTTTCTTCTGGTTTGACATTTGAGACCTTTCTATGCTTGTCTAGCGCAGTAAAAATGGCTCCAACTTTTCCAGGAGCTGCTTTAACTTTTCCGCATTGCGGGCATACATGCTTTTGGCCTCGTCATGCTGGGTTTCCAGGGCGAAGCCGGCCAGGTCGGCCTGGCATTTTTCCAAGTTGGCGTAGAGCAACTCTTTCGTTTTCGGCTGCGGCAGCTGAATCGCATCATCGAAGAGATCGAGGTAGAGCTCGCCATAGGAATCGACCTGTCCGATAAAAACATTGGTCAAGGATACCCCGGCTTTATCCAGTTGGAGCTTCAACCAACTCCGGTTCAAGCCCATGCTGGCCAAAGGCTCATCCAAAATGTTCCCGTCGAGAATAACAGTTTGCGATTCGGCTTGGGGCGCGACGCTTCGGCCTAAATCATGAGGAGTGACCGGTTTGCGGTCGGATTTGAGCAAAACATTGATATCACCGGTGGTTTCCATCACCGCAAATTCGACATCGCTTAGGTTGAAGGCATTCTTGGTTCGCATCGCCCGGAGTAATTCCTCGCCGGTCAACCGGACCTTGAAAAGGTTCTCCTCCATGATCTTTCCTTGTTTGATCAGGATGATTTCTTTACCGTTCAAGAGATCATGGACCATCTTGCTTTTCAGCGCCAAAAAATCCAGGGCGATCGGAAACAAGACCCAAACGCCCAGCGCGATCAGTCCAAATGGCAAATTGATGCGATTTAACGTGGTCAAGGCGGTAATGATCGCAATTACGACATAATTGACAAAGTGAGAGGAGTTCATTCGGGCGGGCTGATGGGGGCCCATGAGCCGGACGGCAATCACTGCCAGGATATACATGAAGATGGACCGCAATAAAATGAGCAACCAGCCTTTCATGCTTTCCCTCCGTCACAATCCCTTATATTGCGGTTCTTCAAATTCCAAAGTTTTTAACCGTTCTGCGACTTCCAGCCGGATCTCCCCGGTTATCCGGCTGGCTTCGTCAAAAACCGATTGAGCCCCGGGATCCTGACTTTGAATGGCATAGAGCTGCAAAGTGGCTTGGGCGTTTTTTAGACTCGCCAAGGTTTGTTTAACTTGCGAAGCGACAGTCATGGTTCAATTCCTTATAATGCATTTATTTCAGGGTCCTAACAGAATTTCGTTCCTAGTATTGATCAATTTTTCGATTTAATGCAAGCAGTTGGAGCAATTCAGCGAATAAAGCCGTAGCAATATTTGATGAAAACGCTCTTATAAATTTTATAAATGGTAAAAGCTAAATTCGCTTTCGATGCACCGGTCCATGAAAGGGGGAGCTACTGTTGCCAGTCATTCTGGTCGTCATCATCCGCTCATTAATCTCCTATTTTGTTTTACTAGTCTTCATGCGTTTAATCGGAAAGCAGCAAATGGCCGAATTAACCTTTGCGGATTATGTGGTTGGAATCACCATTGGGTCGATCGCGGCCACCTTATCCGTTCAATTAAATCAAAATACCACCGCGACTTTGGTCGGACTGGGGATTTGGACTCTGTTGCCCATTTTATTGTCCTATTGGAGCGTCAAAAATGTCTGGATTCGCAAGGTGGTCGAAGGAGAGGCCACCGTCGTAGTGGAGAACGGCAAAATTTTGGAGAACCACCTTTCGAAATTGCATCTTTCCATTGATGACCTTCTTTCCCAGCTTCGGAGCAAAAACATCTTTAACATCGCCGATGTCGAATTTGCTCTTTTCGAGACCAACGGCAAGCTCAGTGTGCAGTTGAAATCGCAAAAGCAGCCTCTGACTCCGAGCGATCTTCAGCTGCCGACGCAATATGCCGGTTTACCCACGACCTTAATTGAAGACGGGAAGGTCCTCAAGGATGCGCTTAAGTCTCTCAATCTGGCTCAAGCCTGGCTTCAGCATCAATTGGCAAAACAGAATATCCGGGATTTCTCGCAGGTTTCTTTGGCTCAGTTGGATACGAAAGGAAATTTATATGTGGATATGAAAGGCGACCAATTCTACTACATCATCCCAACCAATGGATAAGGAGGTTAACTATGAAAAAGCATATTTTATTTTCGCTCATTCTCATCACTTGTACCGTGATGGTTTGTTCTTGTGCCCTGCTACGCCAACCATTGGATGGAATGAGCGGATTTTCAAGGCATTTAAAGGAAACGGAAAACCATATCCGGAAAGAAGAATGGAAAGAAGCGGCGATTAACTTGCGAAAGGCTACTCAATCCTGGTATCGGATTAAACCGTTTTTACAGGTGGATATCGACCATGACTATGTGAACAATATTGAGGCTGATTTTATTCGGCTACGGAGCAATATCGAGACAACCCAAAAAGCAGACTCTTTAACAGCGATTTTGCTGATTCAAGATAACTGGAAACATATTGGGTCCATGTGACCAACTGTGGGAGCTCGGCCCTGGCCCGGATCAAGAAGAAAAATGAATGAAAAAGCGAAGGAAGCTACTCGAATCGCGAAAAAATGGATGAAGCTTGGTAATTCAAACGGTAGATAAAACCCGGATGATCCGGAGTTATTTTCATATTCAAACTTCTAGCGGGCGGGAGAGTGGTATGACAAAAATCCTCGAACTAGTGAAACTACAAGAGCCTTAAAAATAAAAATACTCTTGCGCCGATAAGAGTATTTTTCCGGAAAAAAGCCGTGTCAGTTATAGGATTCGATGACATTTTACGGGTTTCAAGAGTCAACTTGGTGCCAAAAAATAAAAAAAGCAAATCCATTTTTAGGATTTGCATTGTTAACTTGGTGCCGAAGGCCGGACTCGAACCGGCACGCTTTTAACGGCGGTGGATTTTGAGTCCACTGCGTCTGCCAATTCCGCCACTTCGGCACAGGGCGTTTATCGCGTGTAGGATTATATTAACACAAGCCATTCTCATTTTCAAGAGGATTTTGACGTTAATTTTTTCCGGAGCGGCCAGGGGATCATTCCCGGACCCCGGTCACCGGCAGCTCGGCCAGGAGCTTCTGAAACCGTTCGCGCTGGGCGGCGGGAATCCGCAAGCGGGTGGTGACCCATTCGCCAAAGAGCGATTCGATCACCTGGGCCTCGACCTGCCCCAGACGATGCAGGATGAGCGAATGATCGGCGTAGCCATAGGTCAAGCAGACATCGAAACAAGGGATCCGGGTCACGGTTCCGGCCGCGTTCAGGACTTCGGTGGCGGCCTGGCCGTAGGCTTCGATCAAGCCCCGCACCCCCAGTTTCTTGCCGCCGAAATACCGGGTGACGACTACGACCACATGGGTCAGATTGCGGCGCTGGATGGCGCCGAGGATCGGTTTGCCGGCGGTGCCGCTCGGTTCGCCGTGATCATTGAAGTATTCGAGCGGATGCGCGCCGTTGCCGATGCGGTAGGCATAACAATTATGATTGGCCTGGGCGTGTTCGGCCCGGATCTGTAAAACGAAGTCCTTGGCCGCCGCTTCGTCGGCCACCTCCAGACAATGTCCGATGAAGCGGGAGCGTTCCACCACTAGCTGTGCGCTGGCCGGCGCTTGAATGGTTTGATACGGTTGTTCCATACCCTTAGTATACCATACAATCGCTTATCAAGCACCGGAATCAGGCCGTGTTGCCGCGAAAGTCAATTTTTAGCGCGCCGGATCAGTGATCCGGATCTCCACCGGTTTCGCAACCAGTTTTTCTTTGGTCTTGAGCTCTCCCACCAGCCGGTAAGTCCCGGGTTTCAGGGCCGCCGCCGCATCGGGATCCATTTTGGCGACATAGGTTACGGGTTGGCCGGGTTTGAGCGTGAGTTTGCTCAACGCCTGCGTGAAGAAGCGGCCGGTCGACCATTTCCAGACGGTTTGATCCCCGTCGGCCAGCCAAAAATCAAAGACCTGACTGCTGGCGAAGGACAGTTGGACCGGCTCGCGGTTGAGATTGAGCACCGTCAGGGCCATGGCGATCACTTCGCCGCTCTGGTAAACCGTCTTGTCGGCCTGGACTTTGAGCACCAGGGGCCGGGAAGTGGCGCTGCAGGAAGCGCCGCCTAGCAATAACAGGGACGAGAGGGCGAGCAACCAAATTCTTTTCATCAGAAGGTCACCTCATTTTCGAAATGTTGGGATCCTGTTTTTCAAAAGGCTCCGACCGAGGCTTCCGTTCGGTCGAAAGAAGACGCAGATATAGCGTTGCCCGGCGGGGGCCCGATAATAAGCATAATTTCGGTTTGACCCGGAAAACGGGATAAATTTGCTGCGGCCGTTCCCGCTGTCCCATCATAACGATTTACGCGGCTCGACTGGTTATCTGGTATCATGAGGCTTGAGGATCCGGACCGGCGTTCTTTTGGAAAAATAGGATGACCTTTACAATTTCGCTCCGCTTGAACAAATTCCTTTCGCGGCGAAATTCGAAAGGAGTTTAAATTCGCGGCGTTGAATATAAAAGAGGCCAAAACTGGGCCGAGTTTCGGTTGGAGAATTGAAAAATTTTGCAAAGAACGATGGCCGCATCAGTCGCTTCGCGTCAAATATGAACAATTCTCTGGCAGAAGAATAGAATTCCTGCTTTTTCTGGAATTCTATAATCAAAGAAGAGATGGTGATGGCTTGAAAAATCAGTATGATGTGTTGATTATCGGAGCGGGGCCGGCGGGCATTTTTGCAGCCTTGGAGCTGGTCGAACGCTCATCGTTGCGCGTGGCGATCCTGGAAAAGGGGCGGAACTTGGCCGAGCGGCGCTGTCCTTCCTCGGAGCGGAAGATCGCCTGCACCCAATGTGCGCCGTGCTCCATTACCAGCGGTTGGGGCGGGGCCGGGGCATTCAGTGACGGGAAGTTGACCCTCTCGACGGAAGTCGGCGGGTTTCTGGATGATTATATCTCCAAGGAGAAACTGCATAAGCTCATTCGGGAAGTGGACGATATCTACCTGAAATTCGGCGCGCCGGCCGAAGTCTACGGCACTGACGAAGAGGCGATCGCCAAGATCGAAAAGAAAGCGGTCATGGCCGATCTGCGGATGATCCCCTCCCGCATCCGCCACCTGGGCACCGGCCGGACTCAGACCGTACTCCAGGGGATGCAGGATTATCTGAAGCAGAAAGGCGTCGCTATTATCACCGGCGAGGAAGCCGGGGAGTTGATCGTCGACGGGGAACGCCGGCTGAAGGGGATCCGTACCGCCGGCGGCCAGGAATACCTGGGCCGCTACGTAGTGGTCGGACCGGGCCGCGAAGGCTCGGACTGGCTGGTCCGGGAGGCCGCCCGGTTGAAGCTGGGCTCGGTGGTCAACCCGGTGGACATCGGAGTGCGGGTCGAGATCCCGGCCGAGGTGCTGGAGGAGATGACCGCGGTCATCTTTGAGACCAAATTTGTCTACTATTCCAAGACCTTCGAGGACAAGGTGCGGACCTTCTGCATGTGCCCGCACGGCGAGGTGGTCATGGAGAATACCGACGGCCTGATCACCGTCAACGGCCACAGCCACGCCGAGCGCAAGACGGCCAATACCAACTTTTCGCTGCTGGTCAGCAAGACCTTCACTCAGCCGTTCCACGAGCCGATCACCTACGGCCGGCACATCGCCGGTCTGGCCAATCTGCTGAGCGGCGGCGTGATCGTGCAGCGGCTGGGCGATCTGCATCACGGCCGGCGTTCCACCAAGGAACGGCTGTTGAAGGGGCTGGTCAAGCCGACCCTGGAGGAGGCGATCCCCGGCGATCTCAGCCTGGTGCTGCCCTACCGGCATCTCTTGGCCATCCTGGAAATGCTCAAGGCGCTGGATGCCATCGCCCCCGGCATCAACTCCCGCAATACGCTGCTGTACGGCGTGGAGGTCAAATTCTATTCGTCGCGGCTCCATGTCAAGAGCAATCTGGAGACCGAGATCCCCAATCTCTACGCGGTCGGCGACGGCGCCGGCGTGACCCGGGGCCTGATGCAGGCCTCGATCTCCGGAGTGATGGCCGCCCGGGAGATTGCCCACAGAGGTTAAATCGGAACATATCGGCAGGGCGGCCCAGAATGGCCGCCCATTGGAGGTTTCATGAATCAGGTCGTACTCAAAGCGGGCAAGGACAAACGGGTCCGCGCCGGCCATCTCTGGATCTACCAGGGCGAGATCGGAATCATCGGCATCGGGGTCAAACCCGGCGAAGTGGTCGAGGTGCTCGACAATCGCAACCGCTTTCTGGGGCTTGGCTATTATAACTATTCTTCGCAGATCGCGGTGCGGCTGCTGACGACGATCCGCGAAAGAGTGGATGAGGATTTCTTCCGCCGCCGCCTGCAAGGGGCTATCCGCTACCGGGAACGGGTCAAGCCGGGGGCTTCCTGCTGCCGGCTGGTGTACGGCGAGGGCGATTTATTACCGGGCCTGGTGGTCGACAAGTTCGAGGACTACCTGGTGGTACAGTTTTTGACCATGGGAATGGAGGTCCACCGGGATCTCATCCTGGAACTTTTGGTCGAGCTCTGCCGGCCCAAGGGGATCATTGAACGGAGCGACCTGTCGGTCCGGCACCTGGAGGACCTGCCGGAGCGTTCCGGCTGCGTCTACGGGGAGAACCCGGGGCCGCTGCTCATCCGCGACAACCAGCTGCAATTCCGGGTGGATCTATTGGAAGGCCAGAAGACTGGTTATTTTTTGGACCAGTCCGCCAACCGGGCGGCCCTGGCCCCGTACGTCAAAGGCCGGAAGACCCTGGACTGCTTCTGCCATGTGGGCAGTTTCGCGGTCCATGCCGCCGCCTACGGCGCCTCCTCCGTGCTGGGAGTGGACATCTCCGAAGACGCGGTCCGCCTGGCCGCCGAGAATGCCGAACTCAACGGACTCCAGGAACGCTGCAGTTTTAAGACCGCCAATGCCTTCGACTTCCTGCGCGATCAATCAAGCCTGCGGGAGCGGTACGACCTGATCGTGCTCGACCCGCCGGCCTTCACCAAGAGCAAGCAGGCGCTTGAAGGGGCGGTCCGGGGCTACAAGGAGATCAACTTGCGGGCCTTGAAGCTCTTGCCGCCCGGCGGGATCCTGGTCACCTGCTCCTGTTCCCACCATCTCCATCCCGACCTTTTCTGGGAGATCATCGCCGCGGCGGCGGCCGACGCCAAGCGCCGGATCCGCCTCCTGGAACGGCGGACCCAGGGGCTCGACCATCCCATCCTGGTGGGGGTGCCCGAGACGGAATACCTAAAATGTTTCATTTTCGAAGTCATTCAATAAAAGTTGGGAGGTTCGCTCAGGGCGAACCCTTTTTTTTGACTGTGCTCCGGTGCCCGGCGGTTCGGCCCAAAAAACGGCAGTCGAAAAATGGGCCGATTCGACATGCTTGGAAGCCGGCGGACGAGTAAAATGTTATTTTTTGTAAAATGGCGCTTAGTTTATCCACATGATAAACAGATTATCCACATTTTTTCAGGAAAAGCAGCTTTTGAGAATTGCTTTTTACCGGAAAGGGCCAGATTTTTCAATGAGCGGGGACGGCATTTTCGACAGCAAGAGACAAATGACGGGGGAGGCGGCGCTTGATCGCCCCGCGCCGGGGACGGCCGGCAAGGGTGAAAGGACCATGGGACAAATTCGGGTCTTGAGTGGGGCCGTAAGAATATCGACCCTGCCTGGAATATATTATTTTGAAACCAAGATTTGCCGGCGTCAGCCGGTCAGCAGGCGCGCGGTTTTCCCCGGTTCTACCGGAGTCTCCGGCTGCTGCCCGACCGGCCGGCGGCGCCTGTCGATAAGGGGGCCGAAGTGCCATGCGCGACATGAGACCCAGTATGACGGCACAGTCCGTCGCCACCAATATTCTCAAATTGTCTTATGATGAAACCTATGGGCATTTGGTTCCGGCAGGAGCCGTCGAGCCGACCCGTTGGTTTCTGCAAGCCTCATCGGGTTGGCTGGGAGACCTCTCGGTGTTACTGCATAACCCGCTGGTCCGGGGATTGGCCCAGGCGGTCGAGCAAGTTTCGTTCCCCGGGATCTCCCTCCATAACGCGATCCGCAAGCGCTGGATTGAGGCGGAGGTCCGGGAGGGATTGGCCAGAGGCGCCGCTCAAGTGGTGGTCCTGGGCGCCGGTTTTGACACACTGGCTTACCGATTGCACCGCGAACACCCCCGGGTGCTTTGGCTGGAGATCGATCATCCCGCCACCCTCCATGTCAAACAGCAGGCGCTGGCGGAACACGCGCCGGACCTGGGGGATAACCTGCGCTTGCGGGCCAATGATTTTTCCGAAAAATCCCTGGCTGAGCTTTTGAAGGGGGATCCCGATTTCCATTTCCGCCGGACCACGCTGTTTATCGCCGAGGGGCTCCTGATGTACCTGGCCGAGCCGGAAGTACGGCAGTTGCTGCGGACCCTCTCTTCCCATTCGGGGCCGGGCAGCCGCCTGCTGGGAACGATTCTGGAGGAGAATCCCCATAACCGTTCCAGCAAAGCCAATCTCAAGCTGCAAATCATCGGCGAACCCTACCAATGGCGGATCGCCCCGGCGGCGCTGGCGGATTTCCTGAGGCAGAACGGCCTGAGACTGCTGGTGGTGCAGTCGGACCAAGCGGTCCTGCCGCAATTCCTGGCCGCGGACGCCAGCCGCCCCCAGCTGCCGGGGGAGGAGTATTTCTTCAGCGCCCGCTGCTCCCCGTAATCATCCCCCGCATGCCCGTCCCCGCTGGCAAGAAACATCCCCGTTCCGCCGCGGAACGTCCTGCGAATCGCTTCGGCATCGACCCCCATTTTGCACCCACGCAAAATGGGGGTCTATTTTGGGCGCGATTCATGGTACAATCAGAAGTGCATTTCTAATTCAGCTTGTAAGAAACGGGGATTTCGATGACAAAGCGGATTCATTTGCTCTATGCCGACGGGGAAGGCCATCTGTTCGAGGAGAAGGAACTGACAGCGCTCGGCCTGAATGGCCGGGAAGCGGTGATCGCCGATGAACGGTGGATCGATCTGCCGGAAGGCGGCGAATTGGTATTGCTGCCGGGCCGTTCCCCCATGGGCTTCGACGAAGCCGCCGGCGAGCTGGAAGTGGTGGAGGAGTCGGTGGCCCTGGCGGCGCTGCTGCCAGTGGGCTACACCCGTGCCCTGCTGCCGGGCTACGAGATCCAGGAGCCGCGGGAACTGCCGCTGTTCGGCTACACGGCGGTCGGTGCCGCGGACGGGCGGCTCAAGGTGGCGGCCTTCCAGACGGACGAGGATCGCAAATGGAATCCGCTCCATTATAATACGGCCGATCTGCCGGAGCGCATCGCGGCCGGACGGCGGCGTTTCCCGGAGAACCGGATCCTGGAGCAGCTGGCCCGCTGCGCCCTGGAGTACCACTGCCTGACCGCGCAGAACCTCTTCTACCGGCGCTGGGAGGCGGGGATCCCGGTCTCCCCCGTCTGCAACTGCGATTGTATGGGCTGCATCTCCCAGCAGCCCGCCGAATGCTGCCCGGCCCCGCAGAGCCGGATCCGTTTCGTGCCCAGCGTCCGGGAGGTGGCCGAGCTGGCTGCCGCGCACCTGGCCGAGGCGGAGGAGGGGATCGTCAGTTTTGGCCAGGGCTGCGAAGGCGAGCCGTCGCTCCAAAGCGATCTGCTGGCGGAGGCGATCGCCGCCGTCCGGCGGCAGACCGGCCGCGGCACCGTCAACATCAACAGCAACGCCGGGGACACCCGCGCCATCGCCCGGCTGGCCGGCGCCGGACTCGACAGCATCCGCGTCAGCCTCTTCTCGGCCATTCCCGAAGATTATCAATGGTACCACCGGCCCCGGGGCTACGGCCTGGCCGACGTGGTCGCCTCCTTGCGCCATGCCGCCGGCCACGGCCTGCAAACCTCGCTCAATCTGCTGCTTTTCCCGGGCTTCACCAACCAGCCGCGGCAGACCGAGGCCCTGTACCGCTTAATCGCCGACACCGGCCTGTTCCAACTGCAACTCCGCAATCTCAATCTCGATCCCGAAAAGCTCGACCCGCTGCTGGGAGCGGAAGAGACTCCGGAGATCGCCGACTGGCTGGCCGGTTTGAAGCAGGCCTTTCCCCAGTTGCGGATCGGCAATTACAGCCAGCCCAAGCGGGCCTAGGCTGGATGGAGCCCGCCCGGAATCCCCCGGCAACTTTTGAAGCCCTTGAAGATGGGCCTCGGGCAACCCGCGCCGCTTCCCCGGTGACTGAAGGAAGGTGCGGATTGAGCGCGGCAGAAGCTTGATTGATGGAAGTAGGATCCTGAGTGACCGCAGTAAAAGCTTGAATGGCTCAAGGAAGATCTTGAGCCGTTCAAGGAAGATCTTGAGCCATTCAAGGAAGATCTTGAGCCATTCAAGGAAGATCTTGAGCCATTCAAGGAAGATCTTGAGCCATTCAAGGAAGATCTTGAGCCATTCAAGGAAGATCTCGAGTCGTTCAAGGAAGATCTTGAGCCATTCAAGGAAGATCTTGAGCCATTCAAGGAAGATCTTGAGCCATTCAAGGAAGATCTCGAGTCGTTCAAGGAAGATCTTGAGCCATTCAAGGAAGATCTTGAGCCATTCAAGGAAGATCTTGAGCCATTCAAGGAAGATCTCGAGTCGTTCAAGGAAGAACCGGAGTGACCGACGGAAGATCTTCCATGTTCCCAGCACGATCTTGGGCGATTGCAGGATGCTCGGGAGTGACTCGAGGAACTGTTGCGGTGGCGGATTCCTCATCGGTTTACCCTAAAGAAACTTCCCTTCTTCCCTAGGGAAAGACCTTTTATTGACCAAAGTCGAAAATTGACCGAAGTCATTCCTTGTGTTATAATGAGCAGGAATTTCTGAGAATTGGTTCATCTGCTGGATCCTGCCTGGAACGGCAATGGATGGTCCAGCGCGGCGAAACTAAAACGCTCATTAGAAAACGGGGAGGGGATTTCGTGAAGTTTCTGGCTTTATTATTGACGCTGGTTTTATTGCTGGCCGGCCTGGCGACCGGCGCGTCGGCGGCGACCCTCGGTTACCTGGACGGGATCGTCAACGGCACGGTGGAGAAGGATGGTACAGGAGCCTTAAGTGCTCAAAACGGTGAGGACGACCTGAAGGTGACCATCATCTCGGCCGGTACCCTGATTCAAGACCGATATAAGCTCGGGGCGGAGTACGGGGTCGGATCCATCGCAGGCGCTTCCAAAGAGGACGTCACCCTGTGGACCGTGAAAGCCGGTTACCGGCTGATCGACGCCACTGCCTTCAAACTCGACGCCATTGTCGCGCCGCTCAACATCAAGACCGATTCCAGCAGCTTGAAAGCGACGCTCCTGGGCGTCGATCTGGCGCAATATTTCAGCACCAAGCTGTTTCTGACCGTTTCCTACGTGGTCGGCGACGGGAAATATGAGAAATCACCGTTCAAGGACGATTCGGCGCCGGTCAGCTTTTTCCGCAGCAAGCTTCATTACTTACTCACCGACAACCTGGGTCTGGTGGCTGGCTATTCTACCTTGAAATATGAATTCGATGCAGTACTAAGTGGCATTTCAGTTGGCAGTATGGACGTCACCATGGGCGGCCCGTCCCTCGGACTGGTGTATAAATTTTAAAAGCGAGCCGAGCTTTTGCCTGTCCTATCCGGACAGGCTTTTTCATTTTCGGGAATGAGCAGGGGTTTTGACGGGTGCGCTTGGCCCAATGATTTTGTTGCAACTGGAAAATCACTGTGCTATAATATAGAAGTTATATTGGGAACTAGGCAAGAGAGGTGACAGAATTGAAGGAAGCTATCCATCCACAATACTTTACTACAAAAGTTACGTGCGCCTGCGGTGCATCGTTTGAGACCGGATCCACCAAGAAGGAGCTCCGGGTCGACATTTGTTCCAAATGCCACCCGTTCTTCACTGGGAGACAGCGCATCGTCGATAGCGGCGGCCAGGTCGAGAAGTTTAAGAAACGGCTTCAAAAAGGCAAGTAACACGCGAGCGAGGATCCAATCCTCGCTTGCTATATAATATGGGTTCACCAGTAAATTTTGGGGAAGGTGGCATTCTATGAAGCAGCCCGAATTCTCATACGGCGGGCAGGCGGTGATCGAAGGCGTCATGATGCGCGGCCGGGAGTATGTGGCGGTGGCGGTCCGCAAGGCCAACGGCGAGATCGTCATCAAGAAAGACCCGGTGGGATCGGTTGCCAAGAAATACCCCTTTTTAAAATGGCCCTTTATCCGGGGCGTCGTGGCGCTCTGCGATTCTTTCGGCGTCGGCCTGAAGGCATTGCTCTTCTCGGCGGACCAATTCATGGAGGGGGAGGGCGAGGCCGAGGGCAAAGCGGCCGGCGACTCCAAGCTCAGCGCCGGAGAGACCGCGATGATGGTGGCGACGGCCCTGGCCATGACGGTGGTGCTCTTCGTGGTGCTGCCGTTGCTCGGCCGGATGCTGGTCAACAAGTTTCTGCCCGGCGCTTTCTGGGGCAACCTGTTCGAGAGCGTCCTGCGTTTCGTGGTCTTCATCCTGTATATCGTATCCGTCTCCATGCTCAAGGACATCCAGCGGGTCTTCGCCTATCACGGCGCCGAACACAAGGTGATCAACACCTTCGAGGCCAAAAAGGACCTGACGGTGGAGAACACCAGACAATTCACGACCTTTCATCCCCGCTGCGGCACCAGTTTTCTCCTGTTTGTGGTGGTGATCAGCGCGATATTCTTCTCCTTCTTGCACTATGATACCATTTGGGCGCGGCTCCTCTCGCGGATTCTGCTCTTGCCGGTGGTGGCCGGATTCTCGTACGAGGTCATCAAATTCACCGGCCGGCACCAGGACTTCTTCCTGTGGCGCTGGATGAGCCTGCCCGGGATGTGGCTCCAAAAGCTGACCACCCGGGAACCCGACGACAGCCAGGTGGAAGTGGCAATTAACGCCCTGGTGGCGGTGCTCAAGGAAGAAGCGCCGGTGATCGTGGGCGGCCGGGTCTACGCCGCCGAGAAGGTCGAGGCCGTCCAGGCCGAGCCGGCCAGCGCCGGCTGAAAGCTCCAATCGGTTCGTCGTTTTTGAAGATGCTGAACAACCATCGCTCCGCTCGACGGAGGGATTTTGTTCAGCATATTCTCGTTTCATGCCAACTGTCCTGGGCGACCAACCACGGCGGGCCACATATATATACAGAATACCGGATTATTTCCGAGGTGATTGAATGCTCGATAAAATCGCAGCGATCGAAGAAAAGTATCATGAGTTAAGCAACCAGCTCAGCGACCCCGCGGTCATCGCCGATCAGCCGCTCTTTCAGAAGCTGGCCCGGGCGCACGCCGCCATCAGCGAGCTGGTGGAGACCTATCAGGAGTATAAACGGGTGGCCGCCGACCTGGAGACCGCCGCCGAGATGCTCCGCGAGGAGCAGGGCGAAGCCGCTGAGATGCTGAGGGCGGAGATCGCCGACCTGGAAGCGACCGCGGCGCGGCTCAGCGGGCGGCTGCGCATCTTATTGCTGCCCAGGGATCCTAATGACGAGAAGAACGCGATCATTGAGATCCGGGCCGGAACGGGCGGCGAGGAAGCGGCGCTTTTTGCCGGGGATCTTTTCCGGATGTATACCCGCTACGCCGAGAGCAAGGGCTGGCGCACCGAGCTGTTGAGCACCAGCGAGTCCGATCTGGGCGGGTTCAAGGAGATCATCTTCACCATCGAGGGACAGCAGGTCTTCAGCAGGCTGAAGTTCGAGAGCGGCGTCCACCGGGTGCAGCGGGTGCCGGAGACCGAGGCCCAGGGCAGGATCCATACTTCCGCGGCGACGGTGGCGATCATGCCCGAGGCCGAAGAGGTCGAGGTGGAGATCGGCCCCAACGATCTGCGGATCGATGTCTTCCGGGCCGGCGGCCACGGCGGCCAGTGCGTCAACACCACCGATTCGGCGGTGCGCATTACCCATCTGCCCACCGGCTTGGTCGTCACCTGCCAGGACGAGAAGTCCCAGCTGAAGAACAAGGAGAAAGCCATGAAGGTACTCCGGGCCCGCTTGCTCGACAAGTTCCAGTCGGAGCAGCACGCCGAGATGGCCGAGGCCCGCCGCAATATGGTCGGCTCCGGCGACCGCAGCGAACGGATCCGGACCTATAATTTCCCTCAAAACCGGCTGACCGATCACCGGATCAACCTGACCCTGTATCACCTGGACTCGATCATCGAGGGCAACCTGGACGAGGTGATCGAGCCGTTGATCACCGCGGATCAGGCGGAACGGTTGAAAAATGTCGACCAGCAATAACCTGACCATCGGCGCCATCATCGCCAGGACCGTCCCCTTCCTGGCCGAGAAACACTTGCCCAATCCCAGGCTGGAGGCGGATCTGATGCTGGCGCACGTCTTGGATCTGCCCCGGGTGAAGCTCTATTCGGAGTGGGACCGGCCGCTGGAACCGGCCGAGATCCAACGCTACCGGGAGATTCTGGTCCAGCGGGTGCAGGGTTGGCCCCTGGCATACTTAACCGGACAAAAATCCTTTTTGAGTTGGGATTTCAAAGTCACGCCGGCGGTGCTGATCCCGCGGCCCGAGACCGAACTGCTGGTGGAGACGGTGGTTGACGCCCTGAAGGGGCGGGACGGGGTCTGCGGCGCGGATGTCGGAACCGGGAGCGGGATCATCGCCATCGCCCTGGCGAAGCTGTTGCCCGGGAGCCGCTGGTATGCGCTGGATCTCTCCGCGGAAGCGCTGGAGGTCGCCGCGGCCAATGCCGCCCGCCTGGGCGTGGCCGAGCGGATCGAATTCCGCCGCGGCGACTTGCTGGAGCCATTGGCCGGCCAGGGCCTCGCCTTGGACGCGGTCGTCTCCAATCCGCCCTATATTCCGACCGCGGTGGTTGATACGCTGCAGCCGGAGGTTCGGCGCGAGCCCCGGCTGGCCCTGGACGGCGGGCCCGACGGCCTGGATCTCTACCGGCGGCTGCTGCCGGCGGCGCGGGAACTCTTGAAACCGGACGGGCTGGTGGCGCTGGAGCACGGCGCGGATCAGCGCTCCGGTCTGGCGGAGCTGCTGGCCGGTTTGGAATTCCTGCCGGAGCCTTTGGCGGATCTGGCCGGCCGGGACCGGGTCATGCTCGGCAGGCGGAGAAAGGCGGCCGGGGCGGATGCATGAATTGTCATTGACCGAAAAGATCCTCCGGCTCGTTTTGGAACAGGCCGGGAACCATAAAGCCGCGAAGATAACCCGGATCAAGCTGGTCATCGGCGATCTGTCGGGGATCATCCCCGCTTGCGTGGAGCAATACTTCGGCCTGATCGCCGCCGGCACCATCGCCGCCGGGGCGAAGCTGGAGTTTCAGCGGAGCAAGGCGGAGCTGTATTGCCCGGTCTGCGAGGAATCCTTTGAGAAGCGGCCGGCCGATTTCAACTGCCCGCGCTGCGGCAGCCTGGCCCAGTTGACCGAGAGCGGCCGGGAGTGTTTCGTGGAAAGTATCGAGGTGGACTAATGGAGATCGACATCGAACAGGATCTGTTTGAAAATGAAGCCAAATTGGCCGAGCTCAACCGGAGCTGGTTCGCAGCGCACCGGGTGGCGGCCGTGAACCTCCTGGCGGCGCCGGGGGCCGGCAAGACCAGCCTGATCCGGCGCACCGCCGCCCTGTGCCCGTTGCCGCTGGCGGTGATCGAGGGCGACCCGGCCTCCCGGATCGACACCGATCTGTTGAACGGCTTGGGCATTCCGGCCCACCAGATCAATACCGAAGGCGGCTGCCACCTGGAAGCGCAGATGATCGGCCAGGCGCTGCAGGAGTTTCAGCCGGCTGCGGGAACCGTGCTCTTCATCGAGAATGTGGGCAATCTGATCTGCACCGCCAGCTTTCCGCTGGGGGAAGCGCTGCGTGTGGTGATGCTGGGCGTCAGCGAAGGCGACGACAAGCCCTTCAAATATCCGCTGATCTTCGAGGAGGCCGATGCGGTCATCCTCAATAAGATCGACCTCGGGCCGTTCGTGGATTTCGACCGGGAACGCTTTTACCGGGGAATCCGGACCATCGATCCGGAAGTGCCGGTCTTTGAGGTCTCCTGCCGCACCGGGGCGGGATTGGCCGAATGGAGCCGGTGGCTGGAACGGAAAGCCGGGGAGTATCTGGATGCCGCAACCGTTTGAACGTTGGCGGCTGACAGTAAGCGGCTTGGTGCAAGGGGTCGGTTTCCGCCCCTTTCTGTTTAATCTGGCCCGCGGTCTGGAATTGACCGGCTGGGTCCGGAACAATTTCGCCGGGGTGGAGATCGAGATCCAGGGAGCCCCCACAGCGCTGGCCCGGTTCAGCGCGGCGTTGCGGGAACGCCCGCCGGCGGCGGCCCAGATCGACGGGGTGGAGCGGGAAACCATTCCGCCGCTGCCCGGGGAGGATGATTTTACGATCATTCCCAGCCAGTCCGGGAGATTGCCGGGTTCCCCCCTGCCGGACCAGGGGATCTGCCCCGACTGCGCGGCCGAGTTTTTCGACCCGGCGAACCGCCGCTATCATCATCCCTTCAATAGCTGCACGCTCTGCGGGCCGCGTTTTACCATCATGGAGGCCCTGCCCTTTGACCGGTCCCGCACCGCCATGGAGCCGTTCCCCCTCTGCCCGGATTGCCAAACGGAATATACCTCCCCGGCGGATCGCCGTTTTCACGCTCAGACCATCGCCTGCCCGCAGTGCGGGCCCAAGCTGTGGTTCCGGGACGCCCAGGGAAGGCCGGGAGCGGACGACCCCGCCGGGGCTGCTCGCCGGATCCTGAAGGCCGGCGGCATTCTGGCGGTCAAGGGGATCGGCGGCTACCACCTGGCTTGCGACGCCCGCAACGCAGCGGCCGTCGATCGTTTGCGCCGCCTGAAGGGGCGGGACAACCGGGCCTTCGCGGTGATGTTCCGGGATCCCGAGGCCATTGCCGCCGTCTGCCGGGTGACCGCGGAAGAAGCGGCGCTGCTGGCCGGCCCGGTCCGGCCCATCGTTCTGCTGCTGCAGCGGGAGGGCGGCACTCTGGCACCCGGGGTCAATCCCGGCCTTCGGGAGTTGGGCGCCTTTCTGCCCTATACCGGGATTCAGCTGCTGTTGTTCGAGGATGAATTGACCGCGCTGGTGATGACCAGCGGCAACCGATCCGGCGAACCGCTATCCATCGGCGATGAGGAGGCCCGGCGCGATTTGGGCCCGATGGCCGACGGTTTCCTGGGGCATGACCGCCGGATCCGTTGGCGCTGTGATGATTCGGTCCTGCGCTGGCAGGCCGGGCGGACCATCGGCATCCGCCGTTCGCGGGGCCTGACCCCGGCCCCGGTGCGGCTGGAGCGGAAGCTGCCGCCGCTGCTCGCCTGCGGCGCCCAGCAGAAGAACGTCTTCGCCCTCACCCAGGACGAACGGGTCTATCTCGGGCCCCATCAGGGTGATCTCGATAATGCCGCAAGTTTTCTGGCCTACCGGGAAACCATTGCGGCAATGCAACGTTTATTACATTGTCAGCCCGAATGGGCGGTCCACGATTTGCACCCGGACTACAACTCCACCCGCTATGCCCGGGAGAGCGGCCTGCCGCTGCTGGGCGTCCAGCACCACCTGGCGCATATCGCCGCGGTGATCGCGGCGGAGCGGCTGGACGGTCCGGTGCTCGGGGTGGCCTTCGACGGTTCGGGCTACGGCCCCGACGGCGCGGTCTGGGGCGGCGAGTTTTTCATCGGCTCCGGCTGCGCCTGGCGCCGTGTCGGCCAGCTGGAATATTACCCGTTGCCCGGCGGGGAAGCGGCGGTGCGGGAGCCCTGGCGGATGACCGCCGCCTACCTGAACGCGAACGCCCCGGCTTTGCTCGAAGAATGGCTGGAGGCGCGGGAATTGGGGAAATCCTGGCCGTTGCTGCGCCAGGCGGTCCGGGCCGGCATCAATGCGCCGCCGACCTCGTCGGTGGGCCGCTGGTTCGATGGGGTGGCCGCGCTGCTGGGCGGACCGGCCCGGGCCGGTTATGAGGGCGAGGCCGCCGTCTGGCTGGAGAACCAAGCCGACCCGGCGGCGGAAGACCGCTTCGAACTGCCGTTCCGCCTGGCGGGGGACGGGTTCCGGATCGACCCCGGGGCGCTGGCGGCGGCGCTGGCCCGGGAGCGGCACCGCCTCGGGCCGGCGGCGCTCAGCATGAAGTTCCACCGGACGGTGGCGGCGCTGATCCGGGAGGCGGCGCGCTGGGCGCGGCGCGAAGCCGGGATCGACCGGGTGGTTTTGAGCGGCGGGGTTTTCCAGAACCGCTTGCTGCTGGACCTGACCCTCGCGGAGTTGGAAACGGAGGGTTTCCGGGTCGCGGTGCCCCAATGGGTGCCGATCAATGACGGCGGAATCGCGCTCGGCCAAGCCTGGCTGGGCGGTTTGATGATCGAAAGGGGAGTCGACGATGTGCTTGGCGGTGCCCGGTGAAGTGGTCGCCATCGAAGGCAATAAGGCCAAAGTGAGTTTTTCGGGAGTATTTCGAAGCGTCGACCTGAGCCTGGTGGCCGGGGTCAAGGTCGGCGATTATGTCTTGGTCCACGCCGGATGCGCGATTCAGGTCGTGCCGCCGGATGAAGCCCGTGAGACCATTCAATTATTCAGCGAGGTATTCGGGGACGATGAGCATTGATCTGCAAGAGGTGATCGCCCGGATACGGGCAGATTACGGGGCGATGCGCTGCAAGCTGATGGAGGTCTGCGGCACGCATACCAACGCGATCCGCCGGGCCGGCATCCACCGGCAGCTGCCCGCGGGGATCCGGCTGCTTTCCGGCCCGGGCTGTCCGGTCTGCGTCACCGGCAGCGGCTATATCGAACAAGCGATCAGCCTGAGCCGGGAACCGGGACTCGTCATCGCCAGTTTCGGCGATTTGCTGCGGGTACCAGGCAACAGCGGCAGCCTGGCGGAAGCCCGGGCCGCCGGAGCCAAGGTCCGGGTGGTCTATGCGCCGCAAGACGCGGTGGCCCTGGCCGAGCAACATCCGGACGCTCAAATCGTCTTCCTGGCGGTGGGCTTTGAGACGACCGCCCCGGCCATCGCCCTGGCGGTCCGGGCAGCGGCAGCGGCCGGGCTGGCCAATTTTTCGATCCTGCCCTCGCTCAAAGTCCTGGAGCCGGCCATGCGGAGCCTGCTGGCCGGAGGCGGGCTGCAGATCGATGGGCTGATCGCCCCGGGACATCTGGGAGTGATCACCGGCGCCGCGGGCTATGCGTTTCTGCCGCGCGAGTACCGGCTGCCCACGGTGGTGACGGGATTCCGCCCGGCCGAACTCTGGCTGGGCATTGCCGCGCTGCTGAAACAGATTGCCAAGGGAGAGAGCCGGCTGGAGAATATGTATCCCCAGGCCGTCACGGAGCAGGGCAATCTGGCCGCCCGGGAGCTAATGGCGGCGGTTTTTGCGCCGGAGGACGCCGAATGGCGCGGCTTGGGGACAGTTTCCGGATCCGGGCTGGGATTGGCTCAGGCGTACCGGGACTATGACGCCCGTTGCAAGTTCGGGCTGGCGGAGATCGCCTCCCGGGAACCGGCGGGCTGCCGCTGCGGCGAGATCCTGCTGGGGCGGGCCGAACCGGAGGAATGCCCGCACTTCGACGCCGCCTGCACCCCGGAGCATCCGGTGGGACCCTGCATGGTTTCGGCCGAAGGCTCGTGCGCCGCTCATTTTTACTACCGTAGCCGAGGAGGAGAAGGATGAACGGCAAGATACGTTTGGCCGAGGGCGGCGGCGGGGAGGCCACCGCCAGTCTGATTCGGGAGCTTTTCTGGTCGCGCTTCCGCCACCCGCAACTGCTCCGGGGCAATGACGCGGCCGTGCTGGAACATGCCGGCGGCCGGCTGGCCCTGACTACCGACGCCTTTGTGGTCACGCCGTGGCGCTTCCCCGGCGGCGACATCGGGAGGCTGGCCATCGCCGGAACGGTGAACGATCTGACGATGATGGGCGCCGCCGCCCTGGGGCTCACCGCCGCCTTCATCATCGAGGAAGGGTTCGACAAAAGCGATCTGGAGCAGATCGCGGCTTCCATGGCGGCCGCCGCGGCGGAGGCCGGCGTGGACCTGGTGGCCGGGGATACCAAGGTGGTCCGGAAAGGCGAAGCCGACGGCATCTTCATCACCACCACCGGGGTGGGAACGATCGCTCCCGGGGTCCGGCTCGGCGGCGAACTGGCCCGGCCGGGGGACCGGGTGCTGGTCACCGGGACCCTCGGCGATCACGGCGCAGCGATTTTACTGGCTCGCGAGGAGTTGGGCCTCAGCGGCGCGCTGCAGAGCGACGTGGCGCCGTTGAACCGGCTGCTCCTGCCGCTGGTGGGCGAGTATCCCGGCGCCATCCGGGTGCTGCGCGATCCGACTCGGGGCGGCCTGGCCACGACGTTGAACGAGATCGCCCGGCAATCGGGGGTGGCGATCCGGCTCCGCGAAGCCGCCATTCCGGTCCGGCCGGAGGTGCGGGGCCTCACCGAACTGCTGGGGCTGGATCCGCTGTATTTGGCCAACGAGGGCAAGGCGCTCCTGGTGGTCGCCCCGGAGGCGGCCGACGCGATCCTGGCCGCGCTGCGCCGCCAGCCGCGCGGATCCCGGGCGGCGGAGGTGGGAGAGGTCCTGGCCGGGAACGCCGGCTTGGTGAGCCTGGTCACTGCTTCCGGGGGCGAACGGATCATTCCGCTGGGCAGCGGCGAGCAATTACCAAGAATTTGTTAGCAGGATCTGGATGCGGAATGCCGAAATTGTTGGAGGTTGGGGGTGAGCTCGATGAAACGGATCGTTTTGATCCTATTGGCCTGGGTCATGCTGGGCAGCGGATGGGCCGCGCTCGCGGCGCCGGCCGACCGGCCCTGGCTCGTCTTTGGGCAGCGCCAGGGGGACCGGCGTACCATCTATCTGGCGGAACGGGACGGCTCGGGTCTGCAGACGGTGGCCACCGGCAAGGACCTCCTCGTCTCGCTTCAGGGCAAGCATTTTTTGTATGTGGACGGCCAGAAGCTGTACGAGTATTTTCCGGCCACCAAAAGCTCGCGTTTGGTGCGCCAGTTCACTGAGGCGAAGATTATCATCCAGGTGATCTCCGACGAACCGGACCAGGCCATCGTGGCCGGTTTGAATGAATATCAGACCAACTGGTATATCCTGGAGTTCTCCGACGGCAGCCTGCGCAAGATCGACAATCCGGCCAAAAACGCCGGCGGCAGCGGCGGTTTCCCCAGCCCCGACCAGTCGGCGGTGGCCATCGTCAAATCGGCCTTTATGGATTTCCGCTATGGCCTGACGTTGAAACAGAATAAGAAAGCCGATTGGAACCTGCCGGCCAATCTGACGGTGCTCCCCGATCTGCGGTGGTCGCCCGACTCCAAATGGCTGGCCTTGTACGCCAAACCCTTTGACAGCAACCTCGACGGGCTTTATTCGCTCTATGTGCTGGATGTGGCGAAACGCCAATTAAAGCTGGTCCAGGAGAAATCCTTTGCCGTGCTCTTCTTCAACCTGCTCCAGGCCGGTCCGTTTACCCCGGATTGGTCCAGCGACAGCAAGACCTTGCTCTATTCGTATCAGCCCTACGGCACCTCGGGTCGGACCGGCATCTACCAGTACCAGGTGGAGACCGGCCAGAAGACCGCGCTGGTTCAGGGGGACGGCAGGAATGAAGCGCCGCTGTGGGCGCCCGATGACCGGAGCATCGCCTTTATCTCCACCCGCGATACCGGGGAAGAACAGCTTTATGTGATGGACAACCGCGGCGGGGCGATCCGGCGGATCTCTCCCGCGCAAGGGACCACGGAATGGGCGAAGTGGTATCAACCCAAATGAAGACGATGGGGGGCAACCGGCCGGTTGCCCCTGCCGTACATTTAGGAAACAATCATGGAAAGGGAGGGATCGGCATGCCCCAAAAACAGCTGACCCAGGAGGAAGCGATCGCTTTTTTGGCCGGGGAGACGCTGGGACACCTGGCGACCGTCGACGCCGGCGGCGCCCCCTATATCACCCCTTTGCACTATCTTTACCATGAAGGGGTGCTCTATTTTCATTGCGCCGCCACCGGCCGCAAGCTGGAGAATATCGCGGCCAACCCCCGGGTCTGCTTCGCGGTGGACCGCATCGACAAGGCGGTGTTCCGCGAGAACGCTTGCCAATGTTCGACCCGTTACACCTCGGTGCTGGTTTTCGGCACGGCGGAGCTCGTCACGGAGGTCCCCCGCAAGGCCGCCTTGCTTCAAATCTTCACCGAAAAGCTGGCCGGAGGGCGTTCCTTTCCGCCGATTCCCGCCGCTGCCGCCGCCGCTTGCACCGTCGTGGCGATTCGAATCGAAGCGGTCCATGGCAAGCGGAACGTGGATCCGGAACCGCCGCAACCATAAACCGCGCGGGAAAAGGGCCGCTTCATTCAAACCGATCCATGGATCAAAGTTCATCCGACCAGGCGATCACCGCGTTCCGCGGTGGTCTTTTTGTATCCGGGGGAAGCCCGCCCGTCTTTCAAGTCAGGCATAGGAATCGACCGCCCGGGCAGAATAAACCCGAACCGTATCGAAAGGCGGCGGCGCCGCCGAACGGGAAGAATGGGAGGAATGAAACCAAGATGGATGAGAATGTAACGGTCTATACCACTCCGACCTGCCCCTGGTGCAACAAGGTCAAATCGTATCTGAGCGAAAAAGGTGTCTCCTACCAGGAGGTCGATGTCGCGGCCGACGATTCGGCCGCGCAGAAGCTTTACGATCTGACCGGGCAGCTCAGTGTGCCGGTGATCACCAAGGGCGAACAAGTGGTGGTCGGTTTCAACCAAGCGCAGCTCGACAAGATCATTCATTAGGATGCCGCCATGGATTATGATCTGATAATCGTCGGAGCCGGTCCGGCCGGCATGACCGCGGGGGTCTTCGCGGCCCGCAAGGGGCTGAAGACCGCCATCGTGACCAAGGATGTCGGAGGCCAGGTCAATTGGACCACCGATATCGAAAACTACATGGGGTTTCAGGAGATCGACGGTCAAGCCCTGATGGAGAAGTTTGAGATCCAGGTCAAGGAGCTGCAGCTGGAGGAGAAGCTGACTCCCGTCCAGGGCATTCAGCGGGACGGGGAGGGCTTCCGGGTCAGGACCGAGGCCGGGGAGGAGTTGCGCGGCCGGGCGGTGCTGGTCTGCTCCGGCAAACGTCCCCGGACGCTGAATGTCCCGGGCGAGGTGGAGTTCAGAAACAAAGGGGTCAGCTACTGCTCGACCTGCGACGGGCCGCTCTTCAAGAATAAGCCCGTGGCGGTGGTGGGCGGCGGCAATTCCGCCGCCAAGTCGGCGCTGGATCTGGCCAACTACGCCACGGAGATCCATCTGATCTCCATGACTCCGCTGACGGCCGATGCCATCCTGGTGGAGCGGCTGAATGGGAATCCCAAAGTGAAGCAGCATATCGAGCACACGGTAACCGAGATCCGGGGCGGCCCGACCGTGAACCGGGTGCTGGTGGAGGCGGTCCGGAGCAAGGAGCGTTTCGAAATCCCGGTGCAAGGGGTCTTCATCGAGATCGGCCTGGAGCCCAATGTGGATTTCCTGGGCGATCTGGTGGAGCGGAACGAGGCCGGAGAGGTCAAGATCGACTGCTGCTGCCGGACCAATGTGGCGGGATTGTATGCCGCCGGGGATGTGAGCTCGGTGCCGGAGAAGCAGATCATCGTGGCCGCCGGGGAGGGGGCCAAGGCGGCGATCATCGCCTGGGAGGATCTATTGCACGCCCGGGAACCGGCCCTGGTCCATTGAGGATTTCGAGCGGCAGGGGCGGCCGGCGGCGGCCCCTGCCGGTTTTTTATCCCCGTCTACCTCGGAAACGACCAACTGAGGGCCGGTTCTTTCGGCTTGAAGATCGAAAAGTCCAGATCCTCCACGATATAGTCATGATTGCTCTCATTGACGAAGTCCAACAGCGGATCGAGGTCCACCGCCAATTCCTGCAATTGCCGTTTGGCCTTGATATCCGTCATCTCCCGGTCGACCTGGGCCTTGAGTTCACTGAATTTCTGCTCGGGGAAGGGCAGTCCGGCCAGGAGGGTGAAGACCTTGATCGGCTTGGCGCCCAGCAGATCCTTCAAGCCGTCTTTGTGGTAGACGCCGCGGCAGAAACGGCCGCTGCTGACCCGTTTCTTGATCTCCTCGAAGAGCCGGTTGATCTGCTGCCCGTCCTTGTCGAAGGACTTGGGCCGTTCGATGATCAGGGCGACCGCGGTGGCCCGGTCGATATCCCCGCACTCGAAGACGGTGTTCCGCCACATCTCGGTCACGGCCGAGGCCAGCGCCGTTTCGTTCTCGGAAAACTCGATATTGGCCTCGGAAAAGATCAGGCAGCCCTTCTCGTAGAACATCCCCTTGTAATCCTCGGTGTCGAACGCGGTGATCGAGGACATCTTGGAGTAGTTGTACAGATTGATGAAATCCTTATAAATCAGCGAATTGGCCTCGTCGTAAAACTTCTCGTACGAAAGATTCCCGGCCGAGAGGATCTCCTGCTTTAGCTTGTCGTTATCCACAATGATCATGCTGCGGAAGTTTTTGCTCAGATTTTGCAGATCGTAAAGCTGTTTGGCGGCGATCAGCGCGTTGACCTTTTCGACGGTGCCTTCGTCGGCGGTGGGCAGGGTGATGATGGCGCCGTGTTTCTTGCCCATCGCCGCCAGCAGCGTGATCAGCTGGATGATGCCGAGGCTCCCGGTGCCGCCGCCCAGGCCGGCGACGACCCAGATCAGATCGGCCCGTTCCATGGTCAATTGGATCTTCTCGCGGATCTGATCGCGATAGCGGATGATCGCCAGTTCGCCCAGGCGGATGTTCTTGCCGGCGCCGCCCTCGGTCACCTTGGTCAATACCCGCAGATGGGGCGGAATGTTATCCAGCTCCGCCAGGTCCGTCTCGGCGGTGTTAATCGCCAGGCACGGAAAGTCTTTGGCAAAGGCGTTCACGATGTTGCAGCCGCCCTGGCCGATGCCGATGAAACCGAAATTCAACAAATGCGTGAGCCTCCTTTCTGTTCCCGGTACAGCGCGAAAAACCGCCGTCCGGCGCTGGACAGGCAATAGACCCGGCTGCGGCCGACCTCGACGCCGTCGATCAGCCCGGCCCCTTCCAAGCGGCGGAGGGCGGTTTGGGTGGTGGAATAGGAGAGTTCGGTTTTTGTTTTAAGCTGTTCCCGGTTCAAGCTTTCCCGCTGCAATGCAATGAGGATCAATCCGCAGGGACGATCAAGCCTTGCCGCCAGTTGCTTGATACAATGGTCACAGAGCATCGATGATCCCTCCTGAATTCAATATATATGAGAAAGATATCGAATTCATTACAAAAGCCGGTCCAGGCCGGGTTTGTCCCTCGCCCGCCCGGGAAAAGCGGGAGGACGGATAAACAGAGAGCAGGGGAGCTAACTATCTTCAGCCGAACTCCCCTGCCCGGAAGAGGCTGGCAGATTGCTCCACCAACCCCTATCATCATTATAAGCGGCGGCGGCCGGAATTATGCTTGATCGATGAATTCATCGCCCAAACAGGGTAGAATCTCCGGGAAGGAAGGCTCGCCCCGGAAGGAGAGGCCCGGTTTATTACTTAATATAAGATGGGATAGCGGATAGCGGCGCCTTTCGTTCGCAAACCGCCCACGGGGCAGCCGCCGAAAAACGGACCGGCGGATCAAAAGCGCGGTGTCCGGCAGGAAATTCGCGGGCGGTTGGGGAAATAATAAAAATGCAATCCAATCGGCAATCTTTTGGAGGAAACCAGCTCATGTCCAATCCGCTCATCGGCATCCTCGCCGGCATGGGGCCGCGTTCGACCGCCCCGTTCCTGGAGGCGGTCTACGACCAATGCCAGCTTCAATACGGCGCGAAGTACGATATCGACTATCCGCCGCTGCTCGTCTATTCGTTGCCGACCCCGTTCTACCTGGACCGGCCGCTCGACCATGCGGCGCTCCAGGCGGCGATTCTCGCCGGACTGCGCCAGCTGGAGTCGGCCGGGGTCAGCTTCATCGCCATGCCCTGCAATACCGCCCACCGTTACTTCGAACCCTTGCAGCGGGCGATCGGCGTTCCGTTATTGAACATCGTCGCCGAGGCGCTCCGCGATCTGCCGTCCGGGCCGCGGCGGGTGGCGCTTTTCGCGACCCCGTCCACGCTGGAGGCTGGGGTGTACCAGGCGGGACTGGCCGCCGCCGGCCATCCATGGCTTCATGAGCCGGAGTGGCAGGAGCGGGTCACCGCGCTTATCGGGATGATCAAGGCCCGGGCGGAGCGCGGGGCCGTTCTGGAAGCATGGCGCGGGTTGACTGCGGCGGTGCGGGGAGCCGGGGCCGATACCGCGATTCTGGCCTGCACCGATCTGAGCCCGTTGAAGCCGGAGACCCCATCCGGGCTGCTGGCGCTGGATTCGGGGGAGGCTCTGGCCAAAGCGGTGATCGCCCGCTATTTGAGCCTGCGCCGGGAATAATCTGGGCGGGTCGCCGTCATGACGGGCGTCCCGAAATGGAGGGAATTGCTGTTGTTCGATTTTGACCTGCGTCAGACGCTGTTAACACTGCCGGCGATCCTGTTCGGCCTGTGCTTTCACGAGTTCAGCCACGGTTATGCCGCCTACAAACTGGGGGATCCCACCCCCAAGGAACAGGGCCGCCTGACCTTGAATCCGCTGACCCATGTGGACCCCATCGGTTTCCTGCTGCTGTTGATCGCCCATTTCGGCTGGGCCAAGCCGGTGCAGATCAACCCGGAAGCCTTCAAGCACCCCAAACGGGACGAGATCCTGGTGGCGCTGGCCGGCCCCGCCGCCAACCTGCTGACCGCCTTCGTTTTCGCGGTCCTGGTCAAGCTGGCCATCGATCTGCGCTGGTACGCCATACCGACCTATGGCGCGCCGCTGATGACCATCCTGATCTATTTCATCCAGATCAACCTGGTCCTGGCCTTCTTCAACCTGTTGCCTTTCCCGCCGCTGGACGGCTCGCACCTTTTCATGGTGTTGCTGCCGGACCGCTGGCAATCCTTGAAGTGGAACCTCTATCGCTACGGCAGCCTGTTTTTGCTGGTCATCATTCTGCTGCAGTATTACACGCCGATCCACCTGCTGCAGCCGCTTAGCGCGGCGGTTCAGGCGGTTTACAAGGGCTTTTTTCAATTGTTGGGCGTCCGGTAGCCGGGCCGCCAGAGCCTGCCGCGCTGTGGTACGGGCTGGAATATCCGCAGCAACCGAATCTCCGCAAGTTGCGTTTTGGGCGCTCATCTGAGGATGAGCGCTTTTTCGCGCGCTGAATCCCGGAAAGAATTCTCCAGATAAAATAAATCTTAAAAATTTCACGCAAAGTTGTTACATTTTTGACTTGTCATTCCCCGCCTTCGTCCCTAGAATGGGGATCATCCTTTCCGGATCAGGCCCGTCATAATTCCAGCATTTTTAAAGCCATGTTAAAGTCCTTTAAATCGATAAAAGCGTCCTGGAAAGAGTTTTGAAATGACTTTATCACTGGCTTTTCTGAGCTTTTGTGAACACCCCGACCTTCGGACGGGGTTTATCACAACGCTTTTAAGGGGGGAGAGAGCCGATGGAGAAAGAATGGACTGCAAAATGGATTATGGACCCCCGCTTCGCCGGGCTGGCTCCGCTCGATCTGTTGCATAAACAGTTGGCCCCGGTCCGGCTGCCGGAGCACCGCCCGGAGCTGCAAAACCACCATATGCTCGTACGAAAGACATTTGATTGGGTGCAGCGGCCGGGGGCGGCGGCCTTCCTGGAGATTACGGCCGACGATTATTACAAGCTCTACATCAACGGCCGCTTTGTCGGCCAGGGCCCGGCGCCGGGATACGCCTGGCATTATTTTTATAACCGCTACGAGGTGACCCCCTACCTCCGGGACGGCCGGAACGTCATCGCCGCGCACCTCTATTATCAGGGACTGATCAACCGGGTCTGGAACAGCGGCGACTACCGCCAGGGCATGCTGGCGGAGTTATGGAGCGGGGACCGCTTGCTGCTGGCGACCGACCGGTCCTGGAAATACCGCATCGCCCGGGAATTCACCGGCCGGGAGACTTTCGGCTACGAGACGCAGTTCGTCGAGGAGATCGACAGCCGGCTCCGGGAGCGCGGCTGGCTGGAGCCGGACTTTGACGACCGGCATTGGGAGGAGCCTCATGAAAACCGCGCCGACGACCACCGGCTGGTGCTGCAAGAGACGCCGCCGCTCCAGGTCTATCCGGTGCGGCCGGCCGGGGTCCGCGAGCTCGGCCCCGGCCATTACCTGCTCGATTTCGGGCGGGAGATCACCGGCCAGTTCGTGATGGCGGCCCGGGGCGCCGCCGGCCAGACGGTCGAGATTCGCCAGGGCGAGGAGCTGGAAGCCGGCGGCGAGCGGGTCCGCTACCAGCTGCGTTGCAATTGCAATTACCGCGACCGATGGATCTTATCGGGCGCGCCCGACGCCTGGGAACCCTATGATTACAAGGCCTTCCGCTATGTGGAGCTGATGGCGCCGGCCGGAGTCCTGCGGCCGGAGAGCTTCGCCGCGATCGTCCGGCACTATCCGCTCGATGAGACGAAGTGCCGGTTCGGCTCCTCGGACCCGCTGCTCAACGGCATCTGGAGCATCTGCGCCCAGGGGGTCCGCTGCGGCGCGCAGGAAGTCTTCGTGGACTGCCCGAGCCGGGAGAAAGGGCAGTATCTGGGGGACGCCACCATTACCAGCCACGCCCATATGTATCTCAGCGGCGACCTCCGCCTGACTGGGAAGCTGCTGGGCGACTTCGCCCGGTCGGCCCGGATCTGCCCGGGCCTGATGGCGGTGGCGCCGGGCGGCTTCATGCAGGAGATCGCCGACTTTTCCCTGCAATGGCCGTTGCAACTGCTCCAGTATTACCGGCAAAGCGGCGATCTGGAGTTGCTGCGGGAGATGGCGCCGGTGGCCGAAGGGGTGCTGCAATACTTCCGGCGCTTCCAAAGGCCCGATGGCCTGCTGGAGAACGTGAAGGAGAAATGGAACCTGGTGGATTGGCCGGAGAACCTGCGGGACGGTTATGATTTCGACCTGTCGCAGCCAGTGGTCGGAGACGGCTGCCACAATGTGATCAACGCCTTTTTCTGCGGCACCGTCAAGACGGTCAACACCATCCGGGAGCTCCTGGGCATCGCCTATCAGGACGAGTTCCCGGCGTTGCGGGAGGCTTTCATCCGGGCGTTTTACCGGCCCGATCTGAAATTGCTGGCCGATTCCACGGTTTCCGGCCATACCGCCCTGCACGCCAACTCGATCGCCCTATTCTTCGACCTGGTCCCGGCGGAGGCCCGGGAGAGCGTGGTGGACCTAATCCGGCGCAAGGGAATGAGCTGCGGGGTGCATAACGCCTATTTCCTCCTGAAAGGGCTGGCGGGGATCGGCCGGCATGAGCTGGTCTATCAACTGCTCACCGCCGACGGCGAGCATTCCTGGGCCAACATGCTGCGCGAGGGGGCCACCGCCTGCTTCGAAGCCTGGGGGAAGGAGCAGAAATGGAACACCAGCCTCTGCCACCCCTGGGCCAGCGCGCCCATTCCGGTCCTGATCGAGGATATCGCCGGTTTGAAACCGGCCCGGCCCGGCTGGAGCGAGGCGTTTTTTACGCCCCATATTCCGGCGGGACTGAAATACCTGGCGATCGAGTTTCAGACGGTCCGGGGGAGATTCCGGATGGTGGCCCGGGACGGCCGGGCGGAGCTGGAGGCCCCGCCCGGCGTGCGGATTGTCGGCTCCGACCGGAAGTGAAGCCGGCTCCGGCCGGCCGCGAATGAAGTTCCCTGCGCCGGACCAACATCATCATATTTTATCCCCATTGTCGTAATTCCGTAACTTAAAATTAAACAGCGACTACGGTAGAATGAAGCGCAAGAGCGGGGAATGCTCCGCTCATCCTATCAAAAGGGGGAGAGAAAGTTGCAGAAGAGTTTCATAAAAAAAACCCGGGTCCGTTTATGGATGGCCGTGGCGCTGCTCATCGCCGGGTTGGCCTGGGGGACGACCTACGCCGCGGCTCCGAAGGTGAAGATCAAAGTCTGGACCATGAACCGGCACGACGCGGAGTATATGACGGCCATGGTGAATCAGTTCAACAAGCAAAACAAGGATAACATCGAGATCGTGTACCAGATCTTCACCGACAACTATCAGCAGACCCTGGATCTGGCCTATGCCACCGGCGAAGCGCCCGACGTATTCATGGACGCCACCGGGGTGTATGAGAAACGGCTTCCCGCCGGCGATCTGGCCGCGCTGGATTCCTATCTGACCCCGGCCTTTAAGAAACGGTTCGGCAACGGAGCATTTCTCGACGGAATCAACATGGAGAAAGGCAGCATCTATTCCCTGCCGGCTATCGGGACCACGCCGCGGCTGATCTATAATAAAAGCATCTTTAAGCGGGCGGGGATCAAGTCGCCTCCCCGGACCGTGGCGGAGATGGCTAGGGACGCCAAATTGATCAGCACCAAGCTGAGCAAAGAGGGGATCTTCGGCTATGCCCAGAATTTCAAGAACCCGACCCAGGCCCTGTCGCGCTCGGTCGATTACATCATGATGCGGAGCGGCGGCGTTCGGGAGGGGTACGACTTCAAGACCGGCAAATTCGACTTTACGGGATATAAGCCGATCCTGCAGGCCTATAAAGAGATCTTCAGCTCCAACGGCGCCTTCCCGGGCTGCGAATCGCTGGATATCGACCCGTTGCGGACCCAATTCGCCGCGGGCAAGATCGGGATGTATATCTCCTGGACCCACTCCGAGCCGGGAGTCTATCAAAACCAGTTCCCCACCAAAGAAGCCTGGGATATGGCGCCCTTGCCCACCATCAGAGGGGTCAAAGGCTCCAACCGGATCAACCTGGCGGGCCGTTTTTGGCTGATGAACAGCAAGACCAAGTCTCCCAAAGACGCCTGGAAGGTGATGGAGTTCCTGTACAGCGATTCGTTGCTGGGCGGTTATTACGAGCGCGGCTTGGGCCTGGTGATGGTCCCCTCCGCGGTGAAAAAGGCCAAAAAACCGGAGACGGTCCAAAAATGGCCGGCCATCCAATTCGACAAGCACGACAAGATCTGGCCAAATATCCCGCTCAATGTGCGGCCCGAGGGGAAAGACATGTATCAGGTCTTCGCCGAGATCATCTTCGGCGCCACGGACCTCGACCGGGGCCTCGCCGACCTCAACGCCCGATATAATCAAGCCTTTGACAAGGCGGTCAGCGAGCATAAGAGCACCCGCATCGTCTATCCGAATTTCAATCCCGCCGAACCGGGCAAGGTCTTCCAGAAGTAACTCAAACGAGTGGAAAACGCGGCGGCTACGGATTGAAACGTAGCCGTCGCCCGTAAGGAGAACAATCCGATGGCATCCATCCAACAATTCAAGCGCAATCACCAAATTTATCTCATGCTGACCCCGAATCTGCTGATCTTCCTGGCCTTGACGATCTATCCGGTGATCTGGGCCCTGCAGTACATGTTTTTCAGCTACGACGGGATCAACGCCGCCAAATTCGTGGGTTTCGACAATTTCATCCGCCTGTTCACCCGGGATGACGTCTTCTGGCGCTCGGTCGTTAACACCCTGGTGTATGTCGGCGGCAAGCTGGTCTTGACGCTGCCCCCCGCCTTCATCCTGGCGGTGATCCTCAACCGGAAATTCAGGGGCCAGGGGTTGCTCCAGGGGATCATGTTCAGCCCGACCATCATGAGCACGGCGGTGATGGCCCTGATGTTTTACCTGATCTTCAATGTCTATAATGGCGTGCTCAACCATTTGCTGGTGGCCACGGGCCTGATCCAGGTGCCCATCAACTGGCTGGGCAAGGATCTGGCCATGTTGACCTGCGTTATGGTGGGGGCCTGGGGCGGCATCGGCAATTACATGATCTATTTTCTGGCGGGGTTGCAGAGCATCCCGAAGGAGATTTATGAAAGCGCGGAGTTGGATGGGGTAAACGGTTTCCAGCGGATGGTCCACATCACGATTCCGATGATGGGCCCGATCCTGCAGGTCATTTTGATGCTGTCGATCATCATCGCCTTTCAGGACATGCAAAGCATCATGGTCCTCACCGAGGGCGGCCCTTTCTCAGCCACCCAAGTGATGTTCCTGTACATTTATCAGTTGTACTTTCCGATCTCGGCGTCAGCCAATACGCTGGTGAATTCGGACTTTGGCTATGGCGCGGCCGTCAGTATCGTCGCCGCCGCGATTATCGGGGTCGTAACCTGCGTCTATCTTTACTGCTCGCGCAAGTTAGATTATTAAAAGATGAGGCTGGAAATGATGGAGAAAATATTCAAGGCGGCGGCCCAGACACTGAAGTGGTTATTCATTCTGATCATGGTGGCCTTCACCCTATACCCGGTCTTCTATACGCTGGTCGGTTCGCTCAAGACCAATGCCGAGTTGATCTCGGGCAGCACCCTGTTGCCGTCCCGCTGGATGTTCTCGAACTATAGCGCTGCCTTCCGGCAAGGCAACTTCATGCAGTACACCTGGAACAGCGTATATTTGAGCGCCATCGTGACGGTGCTGGCCCTGATCACCTCGTCGCTGACCGGATATGTCCTGGCCCGGCACGAGTTCCCCGGGCGGAAGCTCCTGCTCGGCATGCACCTGGCCTTCATGTTCGTGTCCCTGGGAGCGGTTTCGCTGTACCCGCAATACCGGCTCATGCACTCCCTGGGACTCACCGGCAACCTGCTGGGGCTGGCCCTGGTGTTGACGGGAGGGCAGGGGACCAATATCTTTTTGACCATCGGCTTCATTAAAACATTGCCCAAGGAGCTGGATGAGGCGGCGCTGATCGACGGCTGCAGTTTCTTCCGGGTTTACTGGAATGTGATCCTGCCGCTGCTCCGGCCGATCCTGGGCGTAGTGGCCCTCTTTACCTTCCGCACGGCGTGGAACGATTATATCACCTCCTTTGTCTTCACCATGTCCAATCCGCTGCTCAAGCCGCTGACCGTGGCAGTGGTCAGCCTGCGCTATTCGGCCAATGCCGCGGCGGAATGGAATATCATGACCGCCGGGGCGTCCATCGCCCTGCTGCCGGTGCTGATTCTGTACTGTTTCACCAGAAAACAATTTATCTCCGGCCTCACCGCGGGTTCGGTCAAAGGCTGAACCCGAGCGCCGCCGGACCCGGAACAATCATTGCCGGATCGCGCTTTTGAAAAAGGGAAAACGGCGGATCGCGCGGAAATGATGAAGCAAACGCTTCATGGCGGAAACGGACTGGGGAACGACGATGTGGGATTGGCTCGGCAACCTGAAACTCAAGCATAAGATCGCTTTGCTGTGCATGGCCCTGATCGTGGTCTCCACGCTGATATCGGCGGTTCTGTTATACCGGTATGTCGCGGCGGAGATCCGTCAGAACGCCTATGTCAGTTCCGCCGATCTCTTGACCCAGGTGAGCAATTTTCTCGATGAGAAGCTGAAAGGGATCATCCGGCGGGTTTACGCCCTGGAATTGAACCAGGATTTCCACAAAACCCTGGCCAATTTGTTGTTCAACGAAGAGAAATACCGTTACGCGCTGGCGTTGTCCCGCTTCGCCAATTCCTTTTCGGAGATCCGCTCCACCGAAACCTTCACCTCCTCCATCTTCATGGATACCCCCAAGGGGGAGTTTTTCGACCTGTCCAAGATCAAGAATCCCTCCTTTCACTTTAAAAGTTCCCGCCTCTCGCGGGAGCTTCGTTTCGAGCCGGGCCAGGCCGTTTACTGGGGGAAAAGCCGGCGGGACGAGATCTACCGCGACGCCAAGCCGGTCATTCCGATGGTGTTTCAATTCGCCATCGACGGCTATAACGGCGATCTTCACATCGTCGTCAACCTGGACCGGGAGGTCATCCTGGAATATCTAGGCCAGATTTACTCCGGCGCGGGCAACTGGATCGCCATCCTCGACGAGCGGGGCCATGAGGTGGTATCCGGCCGGGACCGAACCACCCGGTGGCTCTTGCAGGATCGGGCGGCGCTCCGCCAAATCGCCGCCGGCCAACAGGGACGGTTCAGGCGCCGCTATCAAGGGGCCAATTATAGCATCAGCTATCAGGGTATGGCGGTGGCGCCCTGGAAGATCGTGAATATCCAGTCCGAAAAGGTATTGCTGAAAAAAGTCAATGCGTTCGGCGCGTTTCTGTTCATTTTGACCGCCGCCAGCATCGCCGGAGGGCTGGTATTGACGCTGTTCCTCTCGCGCAGCATCACCCAGCCGCTGGCTGCGCTCGAAAGCGCCATTCAGAAGGTGACCCGGCGCGATTTTGACGTGACCTTCGTCTACCGGTACCGCGACGAAGTGGGGCAGCTGGGGCAGAGCTTCAATTTCATGGTCGGCGAGATCAAGGGGCTGATCCAGAAGCTAAACGAATACATCGCCCGGCTCCGGGAGGAAAAGGAGAAAGTCCGGAGCGAACAGGTGCTCAAACGCCGGGCCGAGCTGAAGGCGCTGCAGGCGCAGATCAACCCCCATTTCTTATACAATACGCTGGAATCGATCCGCTGGATGGCCGATAAGAGCGGCGCCGATGATATCAGCCGGATGACCATCGCGCTGAGCACGCTCTTCCGGACCGGCCTCAATAAGGGGAGAGAATTCATCACCATCGGCGACGAGCTGGAGAATGTCGCCAGCTACCTCACGATTCAAAAGATGCGCTACGGCGATCAATTCGATTTCACCATCGATCTGCCGGAAGGGCTGCAGCGGTTGATGACCGTCAAGCTGATCCTGCAACCCATCGTCGAAAATGCGATTTACCACGGGATCAAGGAAAAGGATGGCGCCGGCGTCATCCGGATCTGCGTCAGGCGCGTGGCCGGTTCCGCAGACCTGGAGCTGCTGATCGAGGATGACGGCCGGGGAATTCACCCCGCCAAGCTGGAGTTGATCAATCAGAGGCTGGCCGGGGGAATGCCCGCCGCAGCGCTGTCCAGCGAGGGCGAAGGGTATGGGATCTATAACGTCAACGAGCGGATCCGGCTTTATTTCGGGGACCGCTACGGCCTGAAGTTCGCCAGTAAGTGGGAGCGGGGAACGGTGGTCCGGATTTTGATCCCCGCCCTGAACCAGGAGGAGATAGCCAAGTATGTACAAGTTGCTGGTGGTTGACGACGAACCGATTATTCGCGAGGGCATCCGGCGCTTTATCGCCGGGCATCCCACGGGTTTCACCGTGGCCGGCGAGGCGGCCAGTGGCAAAGAAGCGCTGGAGCTGCTCCCGGAGCTGCTGCCGGATGTCATTATCACCGATATCTGCATGCCGATGCTCAACGGGATCGAGCTGATCGAACAGGCCCAAACGGTCAATCCCGATGTGAAAGTGATCATCGTCAGCGGCTACGATGATTTCGAATACGCCCAAAAAGCGGTGCGCCTCGGCGTCTTCGACTACCTCCTCAAACCGGTGGCCGCCGCCAAGCTCATGGAGGCCCTGGGCAGGGTCAAGGAAGAATTGGAGCAGCGGGGCAACCTGTTGCGGGATCTGGATGAGCTGAAGCGCCGGGTCCGGGAGAGCCTGCCGGTGCTGCGGGACCGTTTTTTCCACGATTTGATCGTCGGCAAGGTGGCCGCCGACGGCTTGGAACAGCGCTTGGCCTACCTCGATCTGAAGCTGGCGGGCCGGCTCTACGCCATCGCCTTGCTCAAGGTCAAAACGCTCCCGGCGGGCCGGGAGGGGAGCATCGCCGGCGAAGGGCTGCTCCAATGTTCGCTGGTACAAATCGCCGAAAGCGTCTTTCCCGTTGCCTTCAAACCCCATTGTTTCTTCCTGTCCGGCGACAAGCTGGCGTTGTTGTTGGCCATGCCGGACGGCGACCGGCAGCGGGCCTTCATCGCCCTCAACCAGAACCTGCAGCGCACCGTCATCGCGGTCCAACGCCACCTGGCGCTGGACGCCTATGCGGCGCTGGGCGGGCTGTACGATAGCTTGCCGCAGATCCAACATTCCTACGCCGAGGCCAAGGAGGCCCTCCGCTTCAGCCTGCTCAATGAGAAGAGCAATGTCACCAATTTCGAGGACATTCATACCGGCAGTGAAACGCAATGCGCCCGCCCGGTGGAGCTGGAGCGGCAGCTTTTGTCCCAGGTGAAACTGGGCGAGCGACAGGCGGCGCAGCAGACCGCCGCCATGCTGCTCGGCTATTACCGCGGCCTGCCCGATATCAAGCCGGCCCGCTTCAAACAAATGCTCTTCGAGATTGCCGTATTGATGCTGCGCATGGTGGAGGAGGCGGGCGGAATCATCAAAAATGTCACCCGGGACGAGGCGGCGACTCCTTATGACCTGATTCACCGCTGTGAGACGTTTCAGGACCTGCAGCAGTTTCTGACCGGTTTTACCCTGAGCTGCCTGGCGGAGATCGAGAAGGTGCGGGCCGGAAAAGGCTATACCCTGGTGGAAAAGGCCAAGGAGATGATCGACGCCGCCCTGAGCGACAATGAGCTGGCGATGGATCAGATCGCGGCCCGGCTGTTCATCAGCCCCAACTATCTGCGGAGCCTCTTCAAGCAGCAGGTGGGAGAGTCCTTTGTGGAATACGTGACCCGGATGCGCATGGAGCGGGCCCGCGCGCTGCTGGACGACGCCACCCTCAAAATTTATGACATCGCCGCGCTGGTCGGTTATGTCGATCAGCATTATTTCTCGATCTGCTTTAAGAAATATTTCGGATTGACGCCGACCGATTACCGGGAGTTGCAAAGATTGCGGAATCCCTGAGGAAAAAGGTGGGACGGCATTCCGGTCTCTCTCGGACCGCCGGGCCTTGCCCGAAGGTTTCGGGAGGCCAGGATGATCCTTGGGAAGAAAGGATCATGGGATTACACGCCGTTTCAGAGAACTCGCAAGATGGGCTTTCTTTTATGATGGAATCGTTTTGTGGATAGTGATCTCTTTGAGGCGTTCAATGAGCTCATTTTGTGAATCAAAGAGTTCGTTCGGTCGCTCAGCAAGCTCATTTTGTGAATAAGAGAACTCTTTTTGTGAATGAGCAAGCTCGCTCAGTCGCTCAGCAAGCTCTTTTTGTGGATAAGCGAGCTTGTTTTGTAAATGAGAGAGCTTGCTCAGTCATTCAGCAAGCTCTTTTTGTGGATAAGCGAGCTTGTTTTGTGAATGAGAGAGCTCTTTTTCGGAAGAATGAGCTCATTCAGTCGTTGAACAAGCTCATTTTGTGAATAAATGAGTTCTTTTTGTGAATAAGCGATCTATTTCTGTGGATAAACGGTATCGTTGAATGTGGTTAATGAATTTTGGCTGTGGATAAGTCGGGGAAGTACCAGTTAAACCGTCTAAAGTTAGGGGCCGGGCTTTCAGGCGGAGAGGTCGTCAACGGTGTGCCGGGAAGAAAAAAGATAAAGGTTGGAGAAGCAGATTTCAGAAAGGTTTGAGGAGAATATGTCGAAATTTTACATGGAAAATAAATACGGGTTTTAGAACATTAACCTGTTTGACCTGTTTAAGAATTAGAGGGGCTTTAGAGGCCATGTGATAAAACCGCTGATTAGAGCAGATGAACTGGTTAAGCCGAATTGATTGAATACTTGATTTTGAAGATCAAGAATCTAATCATCAGGGGTCAATTAAAAATTGGTGAACCGGAAGTGAAGCTGGAGATGACCTATGATCCCGAAATCCATCATCGCCGTTCCATTCGCCTGAAAGGATACGACTATTCGCGGGCCGGATTATATTTTATCACCATCTGTACCCAGAGCCGGTTACATTTATTGGGCAAAATTGAAAACGGGGCAATGATCTTGAATGACGCGGGGCGGATGGTGGCAACGGTTTGGAATGAAATCCCCCAACATTATAGCGGTTTTGCCATCCATGAATTTGTCGTCATGCCCAATCACATCCACGGCATCATCGAAATCATGGCAATGGTAGGGGCAGGCCCCCGTGCCTGCCCTGGTGGATCATGTAATCACCGTGATGGATCATGCAATCGCCGTGATGGATCATGTAATCACCGTGCCTGCCCTGATGGATCATGCGATCGTCCTGGTGGAAGATGCAATTGTCCCATTCCCGAACGACCACGGAACGGCCAACCATATGATACGGGGCAACGATGTGATGGGCAACGATGTGTGGGGCAACCACAGGGGGTTGCCCCTACGGAAATTCCGGTGGATTTTTCGGTGGGCATGGTGAAAACAATGGGATCGACGGCGGTGAATTTGCCCAATGTTGTTCAACGGGATGGTCAATTATGCAATTCTGGACAATTACGGTGTGAACATCAATGGAACGGGCAACCACACGATACGGGGCAACGATGTGATGGGCAACGATGTGTGGGGCAACCACAGGGGGTTGCCCCTACGGAAATTCCGGTGGATATTTCGGTGGGCATGGTGAAAATAATGGGTTCGACGGCGGTGAATTTGCCTGATATTGTCCATCGGTTTAAAACATTAACCACCAAACGCTATACCGACGGGGTAAAACAATGCGGCTGGGTTCCTTTTCCCGGCAGATTGTGGCAACGCAATTATTACGAACATATTATTCGGAATGAAAATTCGTATCAAATGATCGCTGAATATATCGTCAATAATCCGGCAAATTGGTCAAAGGACGGTTATTATGGCTGCTAAAATCACTGAATCCCAGAGCGAACAATTCGCTGTCGAACTCCTCGTAAAACAGGGCTGCCAATTCATTTACGGTCCCGATATCGCTCCCGACAGTGAAACGCCGGGGGCGACAGCCGTTTGAGGATGCTCTTCTGCTTGAAAAACTGCGGAATGCGGTTGCCCGGATTAACCCAAGAATCTCCACGGCCACACCAGCCCCACGGTCCTAGCCGTCGGCATCGAGCTGGACAAACTGCTAAACCGGTATCATTGGGAGGAAAAACCCGACCCAAACCTGGATTCAACGGATGAAAGGATGAACAGGTTTAAAACACCGGCTGTTACAAGGGTTTGAATCCGGTAATCCTTGAATCGGGCGAATCATGGTTCGGACAAAAGGTCTTAATTGAGCTCCCGCTCCGGGAGCGGGTCGGCGGTTGCCTGGGCGAACGCCAAGCGGTCCAGGTCCCCGAAAAATTGTTGCTGCTTTTGTGGCGCGATGTACCCCAATTCAAGGCCGGTGGCTTTGGCGACAAAAGGATCCAAACAGCAGAGATCGGCTTTGGACAGATCGGCCAATGAAGTTTTGCCAGCGGAGATCGCGACCTGTTCCATTTCTTGCACACAAGCGTTCAGATACCGGAACAAACTCCGGGCTCCCTTCTCAATATCGAGCGAATCGGTCATTTTGCCGGTGTAAACCACCAAGGAAGTCGGCGGCTCGAAGGGGACGGATTCCACCATTTGTTCGCTGATCAGCGCCATGACCGCGGCGGTGCCGATATAAACCGCGTCGGCTCCGAGGGCGATCGCTTTCAGCATTTGACCCGGGGTTACCAAGCCGCCCGTAGCCAGCAAATTCACAGCGCCGGCCGCCTTTTTTTCGGCCAGGAACTCGGCCGCCCGGGTCACGGCGAACAGCGTCGGCAGTCCGACATCATCTTGCAGCGTCGGCGAGCCGCCGTGAGTTCCTCCCTCGGCGCCGTCGAGGGTGATGAAATCCACCCCGGCCTCCAGGGCAATCTGCAATTCCTTCTCCAGGTGATGGGTGGCGGCGATTTTGAGGCCGACCGGCACCCTGGTCTCGTGCCGCAGCCTGCGGACCAACTCGATGAAGTCGGCCTGGGTATCGACGCCGGGCAGACGGGAATGGATCACCGCGTCTTCGCCGTCTTTCAGGCCGAAAACCGCTTGATAATCCGCGCCGATGTTTTTGGCGGTGGTCCGTTGGTAGGTCGAGCCCTGCGCCCCCTGGCCCAACTGGATCTCAATCGCATCGAGCAGCCGGTATTGCTCCGGAGCGTTCAACCAGCCGCCCCGGTTATACTGGCCGATAAAAAGCTGGGCCGCCTCCCGTTCCTCCATTAGTAGCCCGGCCTCACCGGAATTGGTGGCCGTACCGGCCATGGTCGCGGCCTTGGCCAGGGCGATCTTGGCGCTTTTGCTCAAGGCCCCGCCAAACGACATCGCCGCAATCATCACCGGAATGGAGATGGTCAAGGGTTTCCTGGCCCGCTGGCCGATGGTTACCGAGGTCCGGATCGTGACGTTTTCCGGGGTTGGAAAACTGGAGAGGTGTACCGGGTTGAATAAGATTTTCTCCCAGGGGGAAAAGTGGACCGGACTCCCCAAAGGCCTGGGAATCGGACTGCCCTGGGCCGCGCGCATGGCGATTTCCACCAGGTAGATGGGATTCACTTTTTTAGCGGCCGGTACCAATTCAAAGAGGTTCTCCACATACTGGTCCCGGATCATCCGGGTCAGGGCTTTTTCCAATGTTTCGTGGGCCACGGACCGGACCCAATTTCCCACCAGTTTAAGCACGATCGCTGCCTCCCGAAAAGGTTTCTTGCTCGACCGCGGTTTCGATCTCCTCGATCTTTTGGGCCATGGCCAGACACATTTCTTTCATGGTTCCCAGCTGCCGCGCGGCGTTTTGCTCCTCGGCCGCAATATCCATGATCGCCCGGTCGTCGAAATTGGATAGCTTGCGATAATGCTCCCGTTCGGTCATGGACAAGGTTCCGGCCATGGTTTCGATGCGGTTGATTTCGGAATGGATATAAGCCAGAGTATTCTTTAGATCTTGTCGGCTCAAAGATTCATCACCCTTCGAAAGTTTTTGGATATCCTTGGGATTATTAACGCTGCATGGCCAGCTCTCCGCTTTTCCGGATTTTGTGACGGTCCCCGAAGCCGCGGCCGGATTGCTTGCAACGCCGTTAGTTTGCCAAAAAGGATCACTTGATTATGCACCGGGGCCTCATCCCCGGACCCGGTTTTTTGATTGCGGCGTCCCAGGCTTCCCTGGACCTCCAAGTGAAGGGGCCGCCGGCAATGATCCTCCAAAACGGGACCAAAAGAATTGGAATTGAAAAAGGAAAAGCCGGCCGTCGGTTGAATATAGTGCGTATCGGACACAGCCATCATCAACGGCCGCCTTTGGACGGGGTGGCGAAGTGGATGGAGAAGGAATCAGGGACCATGCCGAACTTGAAGACAGGAACCAACGGCCGCGGGCCATGGCGATGCATCCTGTGGGCCGTGCTGCTCGCGGTGTTGACGGGTCTTCCGGTCCAGACCCACCGGGTCTGGGCGGATGGCGCGGAGAACCGCTATGCCGCGCTGGAATCCTATATTCCCGCCGCGATGAAACAAAGCCGGGTCCCCGGCCTGGCGCTGGCGATCTTTGACGGGCAGGGCATTGTCTACAGCAAGGGATTCGGCGTCAAAAAAGCGGGCGCCGCCGATCCGGTCGGCGAGGATACCATCTTTCAGGCCGCTTCCCTTAGCAAGACGGTGACCGCGTATGCCGCGATGATCCTGGTGGAACGGGGCCAGCTCGGGCTGGACGAACCCCTGGGCCATTACTTGAAGAAGCCGTACTTGCCCAATCCGAGGGATGCCGAGCGGATCACCCTCCGGATGGTACTCAATCATACCTCGGGAATGTCCAACGATTCCGATGGCAAGGACCGCAAGGTGTATTTCACGCCCGGAACGCGCTTCTCCTATTCCGGAGCCGGATTCCGCTACCTGCAGCAGGTGCTGGAAGAGGTGACCGGTTCGGGGTTCGCCGAATGGGTGGAGCGGGAGGTCTTCAAGCCGCTGGGGATGAACTTAAGTTCTTTCGCATTTCAAGAGGAGCGGCTGGCGTTGATGGCCTACGGCCATGAGGCGGGAGTGGCCTTTCCCATCGCCCGCAAAGCGGTCAATGCCGCTTACAGCCTGCTGACCACCCCCTCCGACCTGGCCCGGTTCTATGCGGAGGTCTGCCGCCCCACGCTGTTGAAGCCGGAGACCGTCGCCATGATGCTGACCCCGGCGGTGCAATGGCGGAAGGATATCTACTGGGGCCTGGGCTTCGGGATTCTGAAGTCGCCGGACGCCGCTTTCTTTTGGCATTGGGGCAATACTTATTACTATACCAATATGATGATCGCCGGCAAAGACTCAGGAACCGGTGCCGTCATCATGACCAACGGCAATACCGGCATGCGCCTGGCCGAGCGCCTGGCCATCAAAGTCGCCAATGAGTATCTTCTCGAAACGGGAGCGGCGCTCAACCCGGAGACCTTCGATTTTATCCGGTGAATCCCGGCAATCGCGCTGATCCTGGTTCAGCCGGTGAAATTATCAGTCCAATATAACGATCAAAGAAACAGGAAGGGAAGAAAAATGCAGAACACCATCCAGAACCAATCCTTAAAAATCACCGTCAAGTCCATGGGGGCCGAGTTGAGTTCGCTGCGGACCGCAGCCGACGATTTCGAGTATCTCTGGCAGCCGGATCCCCAGTATTGGAGCAGGCAATCGCCGCTGTTGTTTCCCATCGTCGGCCGGGTGGAGGACGACCGTTATGTGTTGGACGGCCGGGAGTATCCGCTGGAGAACCATGGCTTCGCCAAGGACAGTCTGTTCGAGCTGATCGAGGAGCGCGCCGACCGGCTGGTCTATCAATTGCGCAGCGATGAGCGGACCCTGGAGAAATATCCGTATCATTTTCAGTTGCAGGTGAGTTACAGGCTGGACGGCAGCGAGCTGATCATCGGGTACGCCGTCAAGAACACCGACGCCCGGACGCTCTGGTTTTCCATCGGAGCGCATCCCGCCTTCCGCTGCCCGCTCGGGCCGGAAGAAACGATGAACGATTACCGGCTGGAATTCGCAGAGCCGGAACGGGTTGAACGGCATTTTCTCAAGAATAACCTGTTCACCGGAGCCACCGCCCTCTGCCTGGACGGGGAGAAGACGCTGCCGTTATCCTACGAGCTCTTCCAAGACGGCGCCCTGGTCTTCAAGGATTTACGCTCCAAGCGGGTGACGTTGCGAAGCGACCGCAATCCCCGTTCGATTTCAGTGGCTTTTGAGGGATTCCCGTTTCTGGGGATCTGGTCGCCGCCCGGACCCTTTGTCTGCATCGAGCCGTGGTACGGCGTACACGGGACCAAAGACGCCGGCCTGAGCTTTCAGGAGAAAGAAGGGATCCGGTCGCTGGCGGCCGGAGCGACCTTCGCCTGCGAATACCGGATCAGTGTGAAATAAAGCTGGTCCGTGCCCGGGTTTACCTTGCCTCGCGGGGAATAGCGACGGCTAGTGCGCCGCCGCTGTTCCCCGTTTCTGTTTCCGGGATCTCTTCCGATGGCCCGCCTACTTCCCGCCGAGATGGGCCGTATCCCGGAGCGTCTCGAAGATCTGCAACTCCTTCAGAATCCCCACTACTTCCTCGGCGCTATGCCGGTCGAACTTCTTGAGAATGCTGTGAATCTGGCTTTTGACGGTATTGGCCTCGACGTTCCGGATATCGCAGATCGCGGCGCGGCTTTTGCCCTGAACCAGCAGGTCCAGCACGTCCAGTTCGGTCGCTGTCAGCTGGGTCACGATATTCAGGTAGTAGACGAAGCTGGCTTCGGCCGATTTGACCCGCATGAATTCTTTCCGGATCTTCTGGGCGATAGTGGGGCGGATCGGCGAACGGTTTTCATAGGCGTCGCGAATGGCGGTCACAATGTCTTCGGGCTTGGCGTTCTTGACGATGTAATCGACCACCCCGGCCTGGAACGCCGCGAAGACCAGTTCGTCTTCTTCGTAAACGGTCAGGATGATGATCTTCAGCTCCGGAAACTGCTTGAGAATCTCGCGGGTGGCGGTGATGCCGGCCATCCGGTTCTCCATCTCAATATCCATCAAAATGACGTCCGGCCGGTGGAGCGTCGCCAGAATCGTGGCCTCGTAACCGGTTTTGGCGTTGCCGACCACTTCAAACTGGGGGCTTTCCGCGATGATTCTTCCGATTCGCTTGTGAATCGTCTCAATATCGTCGGCGATGAGGACTTTAATGGCACGCTCCGTCAAGCCGGCCACCCCTTTCTGCCTTCGGTTTCATAAAAAATTCGGTTCGTTCCAAGCCGCGGGGGTGATATTTTATCATCCCCGCGGCTTTTTGGAATAGGGTCAGACGATCACCGGGAGGATGATCGTAAACGTGCTGCCCTGCCCCGGCGCGCTCTCGACAAAGATCTTCCCATGGTGCGCCAGGATGATCTTGTGCACATAGGAGAGGCCGATGCCCCAGTTTCTGGAGGAGGATTTGGTGGTATAAAACGGTTCGAAGACATGCTTCTGTTGCTCGGGAGTCATTCCCACTCCGGTGTCGGCGATCGCGATCACGCTCCAATTGTCATGGTTCGTGATGCGGACGGTTATCGAGCCTTCCCCTTGGCCGATGGCATCCAGGGCGTTATTCAAAATGACGGTGATGGCTTCTTTCAAATGCTTGCAATCCAGGAAAACCGCGGGGTTCACCTCCGGGAAGGCATAGTCGAACGCGATCCGGGGCGGGAGCGTTCTCTGGAAACTTTGCACCGCCTCACTTACGGGAGTGATGAGCCCGGCCGGCCGGAGATCCACATCGATGCTCTTGAACCGGTCGTACAGTTCGTTCAGGCGTTCGATCACCTGGTCGCAGGTGGACAGGATGGTTTGGGCGCTCTCCAGCAGATCTTCCTGGCCCTGCAGCTTGCTCTGCAAATACTCGGCCTCGCCTTGAATGGAGATGAGCTGGTTTTTCAGGGCATGGCTGAAAACCCTGGCGCCGAGATGGGCGATGTTGATGCTCTTGGTGATATGGCTCTCCTGCTTCCGGTAGTAGGCCTCCACGGCGCTGAGTTTCCAGGTGGCGTAGATGATGATGGGAAAAGCGATAAAGCCGAAATAGCGCAGGATCAAAAACAGCCAGTCCTTTTCCGACAGATCGACCACATTGAAGCTGACGTAATCGGCCAGCGCCGAGACGGCCATCAGTTCCTTGGGCGCCCAGAAGAAAGTGAGCAGAAAAAGGGTGATGACCGGAATGAAACCTAACAGGACAAAAGCGGTATAATTCCGGACAAACGGTATATGGGTCCGGTGGTTTAAGTAATTGACCAACAGCGCGACCGCCCCGAGCAGATAGCCGATATTGACAAAGCGCGTTACATCATACACGACTTTAATAACCGTATCAAACTGGTGAAAGGAAAGCAACGGCGGATCTCCCGCGATTAACAGCAGATAGATCTTTTTATAGGCGACCGGGTCGTAAATAACCATTTCAAGTATTGGGACGAGGAGCAGCAACATGTAGCGCTTGAGGTTTTTCCGATCGTGGCCGGCGCAGGTGAAGGCAATGGCATAACAGGCGAAGGCGTAGACAAACAACAGGATCCCGAAGTTCATCACCCGGATCAGGTTCACCTGGGCCACATTCATCAGGGCGATCTGATTCCACCAACTATACGGAAGATTGAAGTAGCGGTTGATGAAGAGGGAATAGATATTGTTTTTGTCCAGATACAGGACGAAGCCGTAAGGCGAACAGAACCAGCCCAGGATCACCAGACAGATAAACCACGAAGTCCGGCTCTTGGGATTCTTATAGACGACCATTAACGTGAAGGCGATAAACAGCAACGATAAATAATACAAACTTCCATCTCCCGGGTCGGTTTATATAAAGAAGTTCTATGACTTTCTTGCATCCCTGAACTTTATGGCACTCCGCCTTTTGGTGAGCAATTATCACAATGTTTTGTAAAAAGGGTGAAAATTTATCAACTTTACAGATCGAAAGATTTTCATGATAATGAAAACAAAGCTTTACAAACCCATTATACCAAATAGAACCCGGTTTTTGAAATGAGAATGAGGGAGGAGTCATGCATGAAGAAGTTGTGGCGTTTTTTATTTCCGATGTTCGTATTGTTCCTGTGCCTGCAAGTGGTGATCTGTTACGGCAAGGCCGGCACCGTCACCATCCGAGTGATGGACTGGAGTGACAGCACTAAGAGCATCCGCGAGGAAGTATTCCGGGATTACATGCGCAAGCATCCGAACATTAAAATCGAGTATACCCAGCTGACCATCGACCAATACAAAAATACCATCTTGACGGCGGTCAAATCCAACGATACGCCGGACCTGTTTCCGGTGCCGCCCGGGATCAAACTGGCCGCGACGGTAGCCGACGGCTGGTATCAACCGATGAATCGGTTCCTGGACAAGAAATTCACCAATAGCTTTATTGACGGGACCTTTATCGAAGGCACCACCATGATCGGCGGGAAGATTTACTCGCTGCCGGAGTGGCTGACCCTGCCCAGCACCGCGGTTTTCTATAACAAAAAGCTTTTGAAAGAGGCTGGCCTGGATCCGGAGAAACCGCCCAAGACGTATTCGAAATTCCGGGAGTATGCCAAGAAGATCACCGAAGCCGGCAAAGGAAAGTACTACGGAATCATCGAAGGCGGAAAACAGCTAAATCGCTGGAAATCAACGGCGCAAGACTGGTCATCGCTCGGCGGCAGTGGGCTGAATGAGTATACTCCGGTCAGCCTGGCGACAGGCAAGCCGACCTTTGATTCGAAGGCGGTTTTGGATACCTTCGAACTATTTAAAAGCCTGGCGGAGGACAAAAGCTTTCACCCCTATACCATGAATATCTCCGCCCCCGAAGCCAGGGCGCTCTTCGCTCAAGGCCAGGCGGGATTCATTGTCCAGGGTTCCTGGTGCATCGCGCCCTGGAAGAAAGACAATCCTAACCTGCAGTTGGGCGTCATGGCGCCGCCCCTCCCGGATGACGGCCGGAAGGGTTCGGTAGCGCTTTTCACCGCCGGCGCCTGGATGGGTCTGTCCGCCAAGTCCAAGCATCCCAAAGAAGCCATGGCAGTACTGAAAGATCTTTATCGGGCCGATGCCGCCGGATATCAGGCCAAAGTGGTCGCAAGCGGCGCTTTCTTCTCGGCGGTCAAAGGCGTGAATGACAAATTCTTAAAAGACCCCGATCTGATGGCCTATTACAAAGTATTCTCCGAATACGGCCGGTTCGCGCCCGACCCGATCATCCGGAATCCGGAGATCGCCCAGGTCTTTGCGGAGATTAAAGAGATCCACCCCAACCTGGCGGAATTGCTGCAGGGAACCGTGGCCGGTGCCATTAAGGATCCGGCTCGCGATCTACGGGAGCTTTCGCAGAAATCCGAAGCGGAACTGATCAGAGCAGTCGACGCGGCGAAGACCAAGGGCGCCAAGGTAAAAATCACCGATTTCAAATTCGCCAATTGGGACCCGATGAAGGACTACGTGGCGAAGGATTATGCCAAGCTGAAGTAATGAAGACCGCAGTGGCAGGCAGAAGCAGTCTCTGCCTGCCATCACGATAACTCGGGGAATCGGGCGAAGGAGAATACCATGACACAATCGCTGTTTTATAAACAACACCAACGGCGGATTAACCTCTGGTGTTGGGCTTTCTTGGCTCCCACCCTGGTGCTGTACATCCTGTTTCAGGGGTGGCCGATCATTGCCAGCTGGTATTATGCCATGTTGGACTGGTCGGGAATGAGCAGCCATATCAATTTCGTGGGCCTCAAAAACTTTCAGGAAGTGGCGGCAGACCGGTATTTTTGGAACGCCTATCTTAATAGTTTCAAGTTTACCGCCGGAGTCGTGCCGTTACAGTTGGTTTCGGCATTGCTCATCGCGCTGATCCTCAATAATGTGCGGCTCAAAGGGAGGAACATTTACCGGACGGTATTTTTTCTGCCGGTCGTGACGGTGGCATCCATCGTCGGAATCATCATGATCTTCATCTGGGGCCCCAACGGACCCGTCAACGGTGTCTTGCAGTCGTTGCAAATCCTTAAAACTCCCCTGAACTGGCTGGGCGATATCAATTTGGCCATGGGAACGGTGATCGTCATTTTCACCTGGAAAAACATGGGCACCAACATGATCTATTGGCTGGCCGGCTTGCAGAGCGTGCCGCAAGAGCTCTATGAGGCCGCCAGGGTGGACGGGGCCAATAGTTTTAATACCTTCCGTTTTGTGACGTTGCCCCTGATTATGCCGATCGGAATTGTGATCGCCCTGCTGAATGTGGTGGGTTCCCTCAAGGTGTTCGATATCATCAAGACCATGACCGAAGGCGGACCATTTTTTGCAACCGACGTGGTGGCGACCTATATCTACCGTTACGCTTTCTCCAGTGAGCTGGGGTTGCCGAGACTGGGCTACGCGTCAGCCGCAGGAATCTTTTTCGGGTTGACGATCATTGTGATCGCGGTCCTTCAGGCATTGATCACCAAAGGACTCAAACGGAGGCAGGCTGATTTCGAGTGAGTAAGCGAAAGCGGAGGGAAGACAATGAATTCTAGCCCGGTGGCTAAAGGGAAAAAGCATTTTGGCATGATGATCGTTCACATTTTACTGATCGTTGCCGGTTTTGTATGGGTTTACCCCTTTTTATGGATGCTGGCGGCTTCCTTTAAAACTTCGGAAGAGTTTTTTTCCAAAGGGCTCAGCCTGATTCCGGCCTCCTTCAATTTGGCCAACTTCATCAGGGCCTGGAATGCGGCTAAGTTCAGCCAGTGCTTCGCCAATACCCTGGTGATCACCGCCAGCGTGGTGGCGATCGTCCTGATCGTGAGCGCCATGGCCGGTTATGTCGTGGGCCGCTACTCGTTCAAGGGAAAGAACATGGTGATGGGGATCTTCGTGGCCAGCATGTTCATACCCCTGGGATTTACGATTATTCCGATCTTTGAGATCATCAAGATGATGGGCCTGCTCAATACGCGGCTGGGCATCATCCTCGCCGAATCCGGCGGTTCCCACATCGTATTTATCCTGCTCTTTGCGGCGTTTTTCAAACAGATACCCAATGAGCTGGAGGAGGCGGCCTGGCTCGACGGCTGCGGTTTCTTCCGCAATTTCGTCCAGATCATGCTTCCGCTCTCGAAACCGGTGATCGGCAGCGTAATCATCATGCAGTTCATCTGGACCTGGAATTCGTTTTTCCTGCCCCTGGTCCTCAGCCTCAGCAATTCAAAGCTCTGGACGCTGGCGGTGGGCCTGTACGCCCTGAAAGGCGAGTATGTGGTGGATTGGACCGGGATCGCGGCGGGCGGATCCATCGCGCTGGTCCCGATCATTATCGTATTCCTTTTCCTGCAGCGGTATTTCGTCGAAGGAATCGCCGGTGCGGTAAAATCGTGACGTTTAAAGTGAATAAACCCTAAGCTTTTGTGAACGATCTGACCCTCGGAAGGGGTTTACCACGACACTTTTGGATGGAGGCAAGCTGCAAATGAAAAAGGTAAGAGTGGGAATTATCGGCACCGGCTATACCATCGGCATCGCCAACCAGCATGTCGCGGCCTATCGTGCCAACGGGCGCGCCGAGTTGACGGCCATCTACGATATCCTGCCGGGCCGGGCGGCCGAATGGGCGGCCCAAAAAGGGATTACCGGCGTAACCATCTGCGAAAGCATCGAGCAACTTTTCGGTCTGGTCGACGCGGTCAGTCTTTGTACGCCCAACTGCACCCATGTCGATCTGGCGATCAAGGCCATGGAGGCGGGCAAACACCTCATCTGCGAGAAACCGTACGCGCTGAGCTACGAAGAGGGAAAGAGGGCGGTCGAATGCGCCAAAGCCCATCCCGGCGTGGTGGCCCTGATCGGCTTTAACTACCGGGAGATCCCGGCCATCAAGTACATGAAGCAGATCATCGACGCGGGCACGATCGGCCAAGTCTATTCGTGCCGGCAGGAATTGGGCGGCGCAAGGATTGCCGATCCCACCGCGGTGAAGTTGGAATGGCGGATGCAGGAGAAACTTTCGGGCAGCGGCGCCCTGGCCGATTTCGGCTGCCATATGCTGGACCTGGCGGACTACCTGTTAAGCGATACCCAGGGGAAGATCTGCGAGGTGCAGGCGATGCGCAGCACCATGATCCGGGAACGGACCGTGATCGGGGACGAAAACCGCAAGGCGGCGGTCACCAATGACGACATCGCCGTCTTCAACGGCCGGATGCCCAGCGGCACCTTGCTTTCGTTTTTATCCTGCCGCATCGGCATGCCGCGGCAGATGATGGAGATCGTCGGCGAAGGCGGTATGTTGATCTTTAACGGCAATCCCAACGAAGTTGAGGTATGGCTCAAAGAAAAGAACGGCGGCTATGACGGGAGCAAGCGCCAAATCGTCCCGGTCCCCGATGAGTGCAAGGGCGAAGAAGGCCACAAGGGGCTGGTCAACGAGTTCATCGACGCTATTCTGGACGGGAAACCCGCTGTTCGCAACCTGGAAAGAGGTCTATATATCCAGTATATCCTGGATATGTTGCAGAAATCGGCCGATGAGGCCATGACCGTGAAACTGTAGCGGATCTTCCTGAGAAAAGGCGGAGGAGAAACGATGAAAGTCGGGCTTTTAACCAACAGTCTCGCTTGGGCGGGCATGAAGGAACTGCGGGAGATCGCCGCCTGGGCGGCGGCCCACGGCTTTGCCGATCTTGAGGTGGGACCGAGCATTCCCCTGGACGAGCGGGTATTTAATGAAGTTTTGGAAGAAGGGGGGATCGGCATCTCGGCCCTGATCTACTGCCGCAACTTCTTAAGCGAGAATCCGCAGGAAGCTGCGGAGCATCAGCGCAATTTGAAGGAAAGGCTCGTCTTCGCCCATCAAGTGGGCATTCAAAAGGTGGTCTGTTCCACCGGGGTCACCCCGGCATCCTTTAACGGCATGCGGTTTGACCCGGAAAAAAGCGTCGCGGCCGTGGCCGAGTTCTTGCAGGGCCTCGCCGATTTGGCCGAGGCGCAGCAGGTGAAGATCTGTATTGAAAACTGTCCGATGATGGGGAACATCGCAATATCGCCTTATATGTGGGAGATTCTTTTTGACAAGGTCCGTTCGGATTATCTGGGATTGGCCTTCGATCCGTCGCACATGGTCTGGCAATTCATGAGCCCCTATGAGAACATCATCAAGTTCCGGGAGAAGATCTTCCACGTTCACGGCAAGGATACCGAGGTGCTCTACGACAACTTGAACCGGGTCGGCATCCTGCATAACATCACGACCGAGGGCCACTTTTATCCCCAGCAATGGTGGCGGCACCGCCTGCCCGGACTGGGCGATCTCGACTGGAACAAAATCGTGGCCAACCTGGATGAGATCGGCTACACCGGCGTCATCAGCATCGAACACGAAGATCCGGTATGGGAAGGGACGCTGGAAAAGGTCCAACAGGGTTTGCTGAAAGCGAAGAACCATATTGAGAGTTTTTTATAAGCGTTGTGATAAATCCTGTCCGAAGGCCAGGGTGAACACAAAAGCTCAGAGAAGCAAGGGATAAAGTCGTTTTTAAACTCTTTCCAGGGCTTCTATCAAGAGTTGCTTCATCATTGCGAGAAAGGATCTGATCGAGTATGAAACTTGGCTGCCATGCGGTGCTATTCAGAGAGCGGATCAAAACGGAGACGGAGGCGATCATCCGCGGCCTGGCGGAGACCGGTTTTCAAGGGGTCGAAATCGGCTCGCGTTTTTTCGGGACCGGCGAGAAACAAGAGCTGCTGGGTTTATTGGGGCGTTACCACCTGGAACTCTCCGGGATGCACGTCGGCGGAGAGTTGCGGGACTGGATCGACAAGGAGGAGGCGATCTCCGCCAAAGTCTTGGCGGTCGCCGAATTTGTCAAAGATACGGCCAACCCCAATGTGGTTTTATCCGGCAGCCGGATCGCAGGGCCGGCGGATCTCCGGGCCATAGCCCAAAATATTGAGAAAGTGGCGGGGCAGTGCCTGCGGATGGGCGTCCGGCTCAATTATCACAACCATGACTGGGAGTTCGCCGCGGAGGCGGCGCTCTTCAAAGCCCTGGCCGCCAACGCGCCGAGCCTTTATTTCGGCTTGGACCTCGGCTGGGTATGGGCCGGCGGTTTTGACCCCATGGCCATCGTCAGCGAAGTTGTGCCACGGGTTGCCTATGTTCACCTGCGGGATCCCAAGGGTCCGGGGAAAGAATTTGTCAATCTGGGCGAAGGGGTATTTGACTTCTCCAAGCTGATGTCCGGCTTAAAAACGGTTTTGCCGGAAGATGGCTGGGCGGTCGTCGAGTACGAGGAAGGCGAGCCGGACTTCGGCCGGTATGCCAGGGCCAAGGCCTTTTTGGACAGGGTAATGGAAACGGGATTGTAAAGGAGGGATGGTCCGTTGCCAAAATTAAAAGTGGGGATCGTGGGCTGCGGCCGGATTGCCGTGGTATACCGGGACGTCTTCAAAAAGTGCGGGGATCAGATGGAACTGCGATGCGCTGTCGATAAAGTGCGGGAGCGGGCCGAATCCTTCACGGCCGATTTTAGTTGCGCCGCGTTGGACCATTTTGATGCGGTGTTGGAGCAGGACCTGGATGTCGTCCATATCTGCACGCCGCATTTCTTGCATCCGGAGCAGGTGATCCGCTGTCTGGAGGCTGGTTTCCATGTCCTGACCGAAAAACCGATGGCCATCGCGCTGGATGACGCCGACCGGATGATCGCGGCGGCCCGCGCCGCCGGCAAAAAACTGGGCGTGATCTTTCAAAACCGCTATATTGAAGGGATCGTCGCAGCCAAAAAGCTGATCGACGGCGGCAAGCTGGGAAAGATTACCGGGGCCTGGTCCCACCTGACCTGGTGGCGGCCGCCGTCCTACTACGAATGCGACTGGAAGGGCAGCTGGGAGAAGGAAGGCGGCGGGGTCCTCATCGACCAGGCCATTCACAGCGTCGACCTGGTCCAGTATCTGGTGGGCAGCCCGGTCGCCTGGATCCACGGCCATATCGACAACCGGATCCTCAAGACGGTGGCGGTGGAAGATGTGGCCGACGCGGCCATCGGCTTTGAGAACGGCTGCATCTATTCGCTGTTTGCCTGCAATTACTACACCCATAACGCCCCCATTCAGATCGAGATCATGGGTGAAAAGGGAAAGGTTCATCTGAAGGGATTTGAGGTGACGGTGGAGATCGAGGGGGAATCCGCTCCGATCGTCCCGGCGCCCTTGAACGATGTGAATATCCCGGGGCAAGGGTACTGGGGTGTCTATCACTGCCGGCAGATCCGGGAGTTTTACGATTGCATCCTGGGGGACCGGCCGGTGGCGATCGACGGCGTCGAGGGCAAAAAAGCGCTGGCCATGGTGCTGGGGGTCTACCGGTCCTCGCGCGAGAACCGGAGAATCTTCCTGGAGAAAGGAATGGGACAATGAAGCCGCTCACACTCGATTATTCAAATATGCTGGCCCATGTGACAGAGAAGGATTTGGAGGCGGCGATCGCCGGGCAGCGGACCCGGTTGGAAGGGCTGCTGGACCCGCCGGCCGCCCAATCCGAGATGCTCGGCTGGGTGAATGTCGATGGTTGCACCGGCGCGGCGCTGGTGAGCCGGATCACGGAGACGGCCCGGGAGATCCGGGAAAACGCCGAGGTGTTCCTGCTGATCGGCGTGGGCGGCTCCAATCAGGGGGCGCGGGCGGTCATCAAAGCCTTGCAGCCGGACGGAATACCGGAGATCCTCTATGCCGGCAACAATCTTTCCCCGCGCTATCTCGAACGAATCCTGGCCCAAATCCGGGGCAGATCAGTCTATGCCAATGTGATCGCCAAAAATTTCGCCACCCTGGAACCGGGGATCTGCTTCCGCATCATTCGTCAATTTATGGAAGCGGCCTACGGGAAGGAAGCAGCCGCCGCGCGGATCATCGCCACCGGTTCTCCGGATGGCAGCAGCCTGGAACGGCTGGCCTCGGCCAAGGGCTATCGCTTTCTGCCGTTTCCGCCGGATGTCGGCGGCCGGTTTTCGGTGCTCAGCGCGGTCGGGCTGTTGCCGATCGCGGTCAGCGGCGTCCCCATTCAGGAACTGCTCCAAGGGGCGCGGGACATGGCGCGGCTCCTTAAAACCCAGCCGCTCACCGAAAACATCGCGGTGCGGTACGGAGTGGCCCGCAATCTGCTATTGGCGAAGCGCTTCCGCCTGGAGATCCTGGCCTATTTCGAACCGCTGCTGAAATACTTCGCCAAATGGTGGGTCCAGCTTTTCGGGGAGAGCGAGGGGAAGGATGGCACGGGTATTTTCCCGGCCGCCTGTTCATTCAGCGAGGATCTGCATGCGCTGGGCCAGTATATCCAGGACGGCCGCAAAATGATCTTTGAAACCTTTATCAATCTGGAGGAGCCCGGGGCCAGGCTGCCGATCCCCGCAGACCACGGCACGGCGGATGGCTTTGATTATCTGGACGGCAAAGATTTTACCGACTTGAACAAGATCGCCTTTGAGGCGACGGTTAGGGCGCACGTCGCCGGTGGGGTTCCGGCGCTGATCCTCAATGTCCCGGCATTGACCCCTTATTATCTGGGGCAGCTGTTCTATTTCTTCGAGTATGCCTGCTATATCTCCGCCACCATCCTGGGGGTCAATCCCTTTGACCAACCCGGCGTGGAGGCCTATAAGACCCATATGTTCAGCCAGTTGAAGCGCAAAAACAACCCGTAACGCCAGGAACAGCCGGGCTTGGCGGAAACGGATGTTGATGACGGACGGGAAGGAACTCTCAGAGCGAATTCCAGTCCTTCTTTTTTAAATGCTGATAATGTTTGTAGCAGAGGTAAAAACAGCCGTAGACCAACGGGAAGCGATAGATTCCTCTCCAGTGGGTCTCAACGATCAAGCCGGCTTTCGTCAGAAAAACGCCGATATACACCCCGAGCCAGGCGTAGGAGGAAAGATAAAGCGGCAAAACATACCATTCTTTCCGGGCCGGCAGGAAGTGCAGGAACAGCATCACCGCCGCGGCCCAGGATAGGTTGATGAAAAAGGGCGAACCCCAGAGCTCAAACGGCTCGGCGTGGATATAGTGATAAAGGTTCAATGCCTTAAATAGCATAACGAGGATCGTATCCAGACCGGTCCCCCAGAGCAGGCTGAACCAGAAGGTCCGCTGCAACTCTTTGCGGGGGACGAAGGCCAGGACGAAAAATAACATGACGAGGGCAAAAACCGGATAATACAAGCGATTGGATAACTCCACCGCAATACTCCTCAAACCTGGAATAATTCTATTATCCGTACCCCTGGCCAATTTATGCGGTTTTGTCGAGCCGGCTCCTTAGAGATCTTGGTCCGCCACGCCGCCCAGCCAAGCGGCGACCGGACCGATGGCCCTCCCGACGCATCCCGGCTCGAATGGGTTCTCGAGATTGGCCAGTCGCACCAACTCCAGGAAGGACTTGCTCCCGCCGGCCTTGCACAGCCGCAGATAATCCTGCCAGGCCGTAGCGCGGTCGTCCCGGGACTTGCTCCAGAATTGGAAGGCGCAGACTTGAGCCAGGGTGTAATCGATATAGTAGAACGGGTTGCCGAAGATGTGGCCCTGCCGGAACCAGAAACCGCCCCGGTTCAACAGGTCATTATCGGCATAATCGCGGTGCGGCAGGTACTTGCGCTCAATGGCCCGCCAGGCCTGTTTGCGCTCGGCCGGGGTCGCCGCCGGGTTTTCGTAGACCCAGTGCTGAAACTCGTCGACGCTCACGCCGTAGGGGATGAATAACAAAGCCCCGCTCAAATGGGCAAACTTGTATTTGGCCTCATCCTCCCGGAAAAAGAGCTTCATCCAAGGCCAGGTCAGAAACTCCATGCTCATGGAATGGATCTCGCACGCCTCCAGCGTCGGCCAGATATACTCCGGCACTTCATAATCCCGGCTCAGGTAGACCTGGAAGGCGTGGCCCGCTTCGTGGGTGAGGACATCCACGTCATCGGAGGTGCCGTTGAAATTGGAGAAGATGAACGGCGCGCGGTGGAGGTTGATATAGGTGCAGTAACCGCCGCCCGCCTTATTGGGACGGGTGACCAGATCCAGCAGCTCGTGCTCGACCATGAAGCGGAAAAAGCGGTCCGTCTCCGGCGAGAGCTCCCGGTACATGGTCCGGCCGTTGGCCAGGATCCAGGCGGCGTCCCCCTTGGGCACGGCGTTGCCGCTCAGAAACTCCAGGGGTTCGTCATAGTATTTCAGCGCATCCAGCTTCAAGCGTCCGGCCTGGCGCTGCCGCAAGCGGGTCGCCAACGGGACGACGGCCTCCAGCACCTGGCGGCGGTAACCCGCCACCAGCGCCGCGTCGTAATCGGACCGGCTGAGCCGGGCGTACCCCAATGCGACGAAATTCTGGAAACCCAACTTCCGGGCGATGCCATCCCTGACCTTGACCAAGCCGTCGTAGATCGCGTCGAATTCCGCCTCGTGTTCCAGGAAGAAGCCGGTGTAGGCTTCCTGGGCCTTTTTGCGGAGGGCCCGGTCCGGGGACTGCATGAAGGGGCTCATCTGGGAGAGGTTGCGGGTTTCCCCTTCGAATAAAATCTTGGCCGAGGCCCGCAGCTTGGTGTACTGGCTGGATAGCTTGTTCTCCTGCTGGAGGTCGGCCATGATCGCGGGCGCAAAGGTCTTCAGCTTCAGCTCGGCGAGGCGGAAAAGCTGACGGCCCCATTTTTCCTTCATGGCCGGACGGTAGGGTGAATCGACCAAAGCCCGGTAAAAGCGGTCGACCAGGCTTTCATAGACCGGGCCGCTCTCGTCGAAGAAATCGTTCTCCTGGTCGTAGTATTCATCGGCGGTATCCATCGAATGGCGGATATGCACCAGCGTGCTCATGGTCTCAAACTCGTTGCGCAAGGCAGTGATGGCCGACATCACTCGGTCCTGATCGCTGAAAGAAGCGGCCGCTTCGAAATGGCGGAGCAACTCCTGAAACTCCGCTTGAAAGCGGTCCATATCCGGGCGGCGGTACGGGTACTCTGAAAAAGTGGACATCTGATCTTCCTCCTGGCGGTATCCCTAGTCTTTTGCAAAACAGTTGGCATCATGCTTCTTCTATAAATATAGCAGAGCGGATGGAATAATTCTAAAAAAACTTGCGGCTAACGTTGACTTTTTGGAGATCCGCTCCCGGTTTCAGTCCGTTCCGGCCGCGCGCCGGTCTCAAACGGAGAGTATCGGATCCGGCAGGGGGATGGGGATGACTTCCACCGCGAATGGTTTGAAGATGGCGTCCCGGTATTTTTCGGACAGCGTCTCCAGGTAACGCTGGAGCCATCCTCCGATATAGGCGACGAGCAGCTGGCCCTCATCCGGCGTCGCGCCTTCCAAGATTGCCAAGGTGATCAAGGTTTCGACGACCAGCGGTTGATCCGTTTCCATGGCGTTTCAGCCTCCAGAGATGCATTTTGGGAGAAGATATGAAGGGGGCTGCCTCTAGGTAGAGGCAGCCCTGGTTGTCTAGCACTCGTGAGCGGAAATGATCAGAATCTGGAAGGGCAGTTTCTTTTCCAGGAAGAATGTTTGGTGATTGAGAGTCACGAATTTCTCGACATCAATGAAGCCAGTAATGGCGGTACCCGGTAATTTACCTACCCGGAACGCCTGATCCTCACTGATGATCTTGATGAGCGGCTCGTAAGTTTTGTTCACAGGAGCTTCATATCCGGCGCTATCCATTCAAATTCACTCCTCTCATATCTGGCCTTCAAGGGATATCCCTTTCACAAAATATGTGCCGGAAAATAAAAAAGTTCATGCTGGAATGCAATTCATTATAAATTCATAACGTTTGATGACATTTATATCCCGGCCGAAAAATTCTATGATTTTTGAAGCCGGGTGCCGGAAACGCCGAACTGCATAGAATTTCAGGAATTCTTCAAACTTATGTCTTTTCCGTACCTTTTGTGAAAAGCCGAAATCTCCCGGTTAAAATCCTATTTTTTTTAACGTTCCGCCGCCGCCTTTCCTAGAAGCGTTGTGATAAACCCTGTCTGAAGGACAGGGTGAACACAAAAGCACAGAGAAGCAAGGGATAAAGTCGGTTTTAACATTCTTTTGCAGGTCGGACCGAACTGAAAGAGACTTGATCCCATGGCTTCTAGAGGTTCATGACAAACGGCTTTCCTTCATCGAGTACCGAATGAAGCACCGGCATCCACTGGCTGATGGGGATCTTCTGGGGACACTTGGTCTCGCACGCGCCGCATTGAACGCAGCGGACGGCCCGGATGTCGTGCTCCATGATGCCGTGCACCTCGTGGGCGACCTTCCACCAGCCGTACTGGCCGCGGGAGGCTTCGGGCTTGGCGTAGGCGATGCCGTCGTTATAGTTGGCGAAGTTCGCCGGAATATCGACATTTTGTGGACAGGGCATACAATACTTACAGTTGGTGCAGGGAATGGCAGTGATCCCCTGGTAGCGGGCGCGCACTTCGTCGACGAGCGCCAGTTCCTCCGGACTCAGGGAATGGACTGCAGCGCGGTCGGCCAGGGCGACATTCTCTTTCACCTGGTCCATGGTGCTCATCCCACTGAGCACCACCGCCACTTCCGGGTGGCTCCAAATCCACTGCAGCGCCCATTCCACCGGAGTGCGACGCTGGGCGGCCCGGTCCCAGATCGCCTGGACCGATTGGGGCGGCGCGACCAGCTTCCCGCCGAGCAACGGCTCCATGATCACCACGGCCAGCCCTTTGGCGGCCGCGTATTGCAGCCCCTTCAGCCCGGCCTGGTTGGCCACGTCCATGTAATTGTACTGAATCTGGCAGAAGGTCCAGTCATAGTCGTCGACGATAGGCTGGAAGGCCTCGGGATCGTCATGGAATGAGAAGCCCAGATAGCGGATGCGGCCGTCGGCGATGGCCCGCTTAGCCCATTGGCGCACGCCCAAATCACGCAGCTTGGGCCAGGAATCCCTGTCCAGCGAGTGCAGCAGGTAAAAGTCGATGGTCTGGTCCTGGAGCCGTTGCAACTGCTCGTTCAGATACTTGTCGAAATCAGCGGCGCTCTGAATCATCCAGCTGGGCAACTTGGTGGCCAGCTTGACCCGCTCCCGGTAGCCGCCCCGCAGCGCGCGGCCGACGAAGGGTTCGCTGGCTCCGCCATGGTAAGGGTAGGCGGTATCCACGTAATTGACGCCGTGATCGATGGCATAGTGTAGCATGGCGGTAGCTTCAGTCTCGTCGATCTGCCCTTCCTTGACGGGGAGGCGCATCGCCCCGAAACCGAGGGCTGACACTTGAAAATCCAATTTTCCGAATGGCCGGTATTGCATCATGATCTACCTCCAATAATTTTCGGTTTTTAAGTCCGCGCCAAATCTGCCCGGGGCCCGTTCTTGGGCGAAGAGCCCAAATCTAGCACCCTTTCGCAATTCTACTTTAGCAATTCTGTGGTTCCCCGCCAGATCCAATTGCGAACCATTTTTAGGGAACCAATTTGCCTGGCGTGTTTCGGGCCATTCGACGGGTTGCGGACGTTGATCATGATTAGACATTTTCCATGGAATTCCTTGTTAAGTTTGTAATTGGAAGGAGATTGGGTATGATTTTTCCGGGGCGGCGTCCTGTAGGGGTTTGACCGGGGAAGAAAGCGCCGGATTCCAAAGCTGCTTTGGAAATTCCGGCACCATTGGCGGCAACCAGGGAGGGCCGTGCGGGCGCCGATCAGGCATTGAAAGCTGTTACTGTGCCGGAACTGGGTCCGGCATTCATTGGCTGGTTTAAAAATATGCCAATTGGCGGTTTTCGGGCGTTCGAATCCCTGCTATGATCGAATTGGATCGGGCCATTCGTCTCAAAATACAAGCCAATCGATGGAAGGGAATGCGATGTTGATTACGATTGACCGCCAGAGCGCGGTCCCGGTGTATCTGCAGATCAGCCGCCAGATCGCGGGGATGATTCTGTCCGGGGTGCTTCCGGCCGGATACCGGCTGCCGCCGGAGCGGAAGCTCGCCGCGCAACTAGGGATCAACCGCAGCACGGTTTTGAATGCGTACCATGAATTGAAGGCCGACGGCTATGTCGACTCCCGGGTGGGGGACGGCACGGTGGTGCTGGCGTCGGCGGCCGGGCCGCCCGCCGCGGCCGCGCCGTACCCTTTGGCCTGGCGGCACCTTTTCAGCCAGCAAGCGATCCGGTCTCAGGGACTGTCGCTCCGGGACCTGATGGCCCTGGCCAGCCGCGACGACGTGATCTCCTTCGCCGCCGGCGTCACCGCGCCCGAACTTTACCCGCTGGAACGCCTGGGCCGGCTCCAGGCGGAACTGATGCAAGAGTATGGGAGACGGCTTTTCTTGCATACGCCGAGTGAGGGCATATTCAGCTTGCGGGAGAGCATTGGCCGGCTGCTGGCCGGCCGCGGCATTCAGGCGGAGCCCGATGAGTTGCTGGTGCTCTCCGGCTCGCAACAGGGCCTGGATCTGATCGCCCGGGCCTTTCTGGACCCCGGCGACGTGGTCTTCGTCGAAGAGACTACCTTTTTTTACGCACTGCAGCTCTTCAAGGCCAGCGGCGCCCGGGTCATCGGCATGCCGATGGACGAGAACGGCCTCTCCGTCGATTGGCTGGAATCGGCCCTGACCAAGTTACGGCCCAAATTCATGTATACCCTGCCGACCTTTCAAAACCCGTCCGGATCGGTGCTGGACCTAAGCCGGCGGCGCAAACTGCTGGACCTGGCCTATCAGTACCAGATCCCCATCGTCGAGGACGATCCTTACGGAGAATTGCGTTATGAGGGGAACCCCCTGCCATCGCTGAAGGCATTGGACCATCAGGGGTATGTCATTTACCTCAGCACCTTCTCCAAGCTGCTCTTTCCCGGCTTGCGGGTCGGGTGGGCGGCGGCGCCGGCGCCGGTGATTCGACAGCTCAAGCAGATGAAGCAGCTAATGGACCTGCATGCCAGCAGCCTGCCCCAGTATCTCATCGACCGGCTGTTGCGCCAGGATTTCCTCCCCGGGCACCTGGATGGCGCGCGCCGTGAATACGCCCGAAGGCTTCAGGTGATGCATGAGGAGCTGAGTGAGCAGGCCGGAGCGGATCTCGTCTGGCGCAAGCCCCAAGGCGGGCTGTATCTATGGTGCCGCCTGGCCGAGGAGATCAATCCCGTCAAGCTCCAGGTGAAGGCCGCCGAGTATAAAGTGGCCTTTATTCCGGGGGAGGTTTTTTGCAGCGAACCGCCCTCCGCCGACTTTATCCGGCTGAATTTCACCTTTTGCCACCCGGAGCTGATCCGGGAGGGAGTCCGGCGGCTGGCGCGGGCTCTGCGTGAGAGCCGCGAGGCGGCAGCGCCGCAAGAACGCACCGGAACCGATATCCAGCCGCTGGTATAGCGGAAACCGGACCGGCTCTCGGATCGGGGATGATGAAATGAGGAGGATAGACGGATGGAACGGTTTCAATCATTCTGTCGCGGCTTTGGAAACTCCGTGCCGCTGGGGATCTCGGCCTTTTTGTACGGCCTCGCTTACGGCGTCTTGGCCTATCAGGCCCACTTGTCGGCGGGGGTGGCCCTGGCCATGTCGATGCTGATCTTCGCCGGGGCCTCGCAGCTGACGGCGGTCCAGATGATCGGCTCCGGCATCGACCCGCTGCCGATCGTCGTAACGGTATTCATCATCAATCTCCGCCACTACCTGATGGCGGCTTCCCTGGCGCCGTATCTGCGGGGGTATCCCCGCGCCGCGCGGATGCTGGGCGCCTTTTTCCTGACCGACGAGAGCTATGCGGCCACTTACTCCCATTTTCAAACGCAGCGGCCCACGATCCAGTATTTTTTGGGCAGCGGGATCTGCCTCTTCTGCTTCTGGTGCGCGGCGACGCTGGCCGGGTATTACGGCGGCAACTTCATCCCGGCCCGCTGGAGCTCCATTCTGGATTTCGCCTTTGTCGCCGCCTTCATTGGCATGCTGGTTCCGCTGGTCCGGAATGGGCCGGTGGTGTTGACGGTCGTGACGGCGGCGCTCGTCTCCGTGCTGGGCAGCATCTATCTGCCAGGAAAATGGTACATCGTGATCGCCGCCCTGATCGCTAGCGCCGTCGGATACCTGGCCGAACGGCGCGGCGTTAAGCCGGAGGCTTCCCGGCAAGCAGCGTGCTCGAACACAGACCGGACGGGAGCGGTGGATGAAGCCGGGTGGGGATGAAAGCAATTCATTTCAGGCAACTCATGATGGCAGCGCCGGGAACGGCGGAATGGGGGTGAGATGGTATGAACGAGCGGAAGATCATTTTTCAAGCGGCCCAGCCCAGGGACAGCGCGGCGATCTGGCGTTTGCTCCACGCCAATAGCCGGGGGTGGGACAAAGAACGGATTGAGGATAATTTGAGCCGGCTTTATCTGCTTTTTGCCGGGGATAAGCTGCTGGGGGTCCTATGCGGAGAGGGAGGCGCCGGGGAAACCCTGATTCATTGGATCGAGGTCCACCCGCTCTTTCCGGAGCGAGCCGTCGCCGAAATCATGATCCGCGAGTACCGGGAGATTTATTGGCGGACAGTTCCCCAAACCCTCCGCCGCCTGGAATGCAATCTGGGGACCGGTGGTCCGTGAGCGGAGCGGTCCGGAAAAACGGCGGCGGGGAATTCCGCCCCAAAAACGTCAGGAGTTGAGTCGAGTTGAATCAGGAGATCGTCATCATCATTGCCGGCGCCGCGCTGGCCACTTATGCCACCCGTTTCCCGCTGCTGGTCTTCGACGGCGCCAAAAAGCTGCCCCCGGGATTCGGCAAGTATTTGAGCTTCATCGCTCCGGCGGTGCTGACCGCCTTGATTGCTCCGGCCATCCTGGTGAAGCAGGGAACGGTCCAGTTCAACTGGGCCAATTCTTATCTGCCGGCCGCGTTTCTGAGTGCGGTGGCCGCTTATTATGGCAAAAACCCGCTCCTGGCAGTGGTGACCGGCGTGGCGTCGGTTGCGCTCCTGGTCTGCCTCGGCTAACTCCGGGCGCAACCGGGCGGCCGGACGGGACTACTTGCGGCCGGCGGCGGGCCGGGCGAAATCGAAGCGGATCAGCGCGGCGGCGAGGGAGATGATGTTAAAAACCTCGGTCATCATTCCGGGGATGGAGCCGGAGAGCAGATTATACGTGAACCAGCATGGCGGGGAGATCAGCATGATCAGCCGGATCCATTTGGGATCTTTCATCCAGAAGCTGATGGTCCCGGCGATCATCCCGGTCATCGGCAATAAGCTGTAATAGCCTTTCCAGGTCCAAACGGTGCTGGCGATATAGGCAGCGATGAAGAAATACAGCCAGAACCGGCCGCCGCTCCCTTTCTGGTCCTGCTGATAAAAGACGCCGTTGCGGACCGCGCCCAGCAGGTTCATGACCGAGCCGGTGAATGCCCCCAGCAGAAAGAAGTGGCAGAGGTAGGCGAGGGACGCCAGAATCTGATAGAAGAGAATGCCCTGTTTCTGTTTGTTTTGAAATGAAACGAACGCTAGAATGAGTCCCACAAAACCAATCCCTTGAATCATCCAGTCCTTCATCGGTTTCCTCCCTGAAGACCGCGCTTTGTCTTTGTAAAAGAGTTATAATAAACCCGGCTGAAAGCCGGAAGGATCATAACGATTGTTTGAAGCAAGTGATAAAGTCTTTAAAAACTTTTTCCGCTCGAATTGAATTTGAAAGAGACTTTACCTGGCTTCTAAAAACTGCTGCTGCAGCAGGCGCCGCACCGGCGTTGTTTTTTTGATCAGGCCCAGTTCCAGCATGAGCCGTTGCGATTCGTCCCAGGCTTTGGGGTCGGAACGGCCCAATCCGTGTTGCCGGGTATAATCATTTTCCCACAATTTCAAGGATTCGTACAGCACCTGTTTTTCGATGCGCTGCTGGTCCCGGCCTAATTCCGGGAGGTATTTCAGGCAGATGGCGAAGGTCTGGTCGGGTTCGTCCAGCGCATAGCGCATGCCTTTCTGCGTGGCTCGGACCATCTTGCGGAGCAGCTCCGGCGAACGTTTCAATTGGCCTTCCCCGGTGACCAGGCCGTGCCCGACCAGGTTGAGGTAATCCCAGGAAGCGATCACGTTCACCGCTTGACCGGCGGCGCGCAGCTTCACCGGCTCATTGTTGGCGAAACCGACCACGGCGTCGACTTTGCCCGCGGTCAGCGAGGGAATCTGGGTATATCCCACATCCACCAGCTGGACCTGGGACTCGGCCACGCCGGCTTTCTTCAGAATGGCCTTGATCGCCAGCAGGTTCGTCCCGTAGAGCGGCAGGCCGATCCGTTTGCCGATCAGGTCCCGGGGACTCTTGATCCCGGAGTCCGCCTTGGCGACGATGGCCGGCGGAAATTTGGCATAGAGCGTCAATAGATAGCTGACCGGGATCCCTTGGGCCCGGGCGGTGATCACCTGATCGCCGCCGGCGACCGCCAGATCCAATTGGCCGGCCGCCACCAGCTGCAAGGCGTCGATGTCCATCCGGTAATCGAACTTGACCTCCAGGCCCTCCTCCCGGAAATAGCCCCGTTCCTGCGCCACGTACCAGGGGGCAAACTGAACGTTGGGAATATAGGTCATGCCGATGGTCAGGGTCCGGGGGCGCGGCTTCGCCAGCCCCAGGGAAGCGGCTCCGAGGAGCACGGCCAAAAGCAGCATGCCGAGGGCCCATGGGGACGAAAGTTTCTTCATCATTTTCAACCTCCACCGTTTCGAGCTATAAGTTCAGCGCTGACGCTTCCAGGGCATCAGCCAGTATTCCAATCCGGCCAGCAGCAAGTAGAAACTGATTCCCAGCAGGGCCAGGATGATCAGGGCCACAAAGATCAGCGGCGTGTCGAACGAGCCGCGGGCGAAATTCACCAGATATCCCAGGCCCTTGCCGGCGCCGGAGAATTCGCCGACCACCGCGCCGATGACCGAGAGCGTCATCCCCAGCTTCAGACCGCCGAAGAGCACCGGCAGGGCGGAGGGGAACTCCAGCTTCCAGAAGATCTCCCGCGGCCCGGCCCCCATGATGGTGAGCAGTTCTTTGAGGCGGGGATCGACCTCGCGCAGTCCGATCACGCCATTGGTGAGAATGGGGAAGAAGGCCACCAGGGCGGCGATGAGCAGCTTCGAAGTGATGCCGAAGCCGAACCAGATCACCAGGAGCGGCGCCAGCGCGACGATGGGGACCGCCTGGATCCCCACGATGTACGGGGTAAGCAGCTGATCCAGCGCCGGATGGCGCGCCAGCAGGTAGCTGAGGGGCAGCGCGGTCAGCGCCGCCAAGCCGAAACCGCCCAAGGCCTCGCTGAAGGTCATCAGGAAATGGCCGGCCAGCCGGCCGCCGCGGATGAATTCGAGCAGGCGGCTCCAGACTTCGGCCGGCGCGGGCAGAATGAACGGTTCATAGAAACCGGCCAGGAATTGCCAGAAGAGCAGGAAGACCAGTCCTCCGGCGACGGCCGGCCAATAGCTGGAATGCCGCCGCGTCTCCGGCGGCGGGTTGCCGGGTTTATCGGCCATTGCCATGATAATCGCTCCAACCTTGTTCCAAGAGTTCTTGCACCGCTCCGACCAGACTGCCGAAGGCCGGGGTGCCCAAAAGCTTCAGCGTCCGCTGGGCCGGGAGATCAATGGCGACGCTGCCCAGGATGCGGCCGGGCTTTTCGCCCATGACCACCACCGCCTGGGAGAGGAAGACCGCTTCGAAAATATTGTGGGTCACCATCAAAACAGTGATGCCGGTCCGGCGCTGAATCCGCAGCAGCTCCAAATGGAGCTGGTTGCGGGAGATATCGTCCAGCGCGGCGAAGGGTTCGTCCAGCAGCAGCAGGCGCGCCTGGCCCACCAGCGCCCGGGCCAGGGCGACCCGCTGGCGCATGCCCCCGGAAAGCTGGTGCGGGTATTTGTCGGCCACGCCGGTGAGGTTGACCAGGTCCAACGCGGCATAGGCTTTTTGGTCCATGGCCGCCTCGTCGGCCCGGGGGCCGAGTTCCAGCGGCAGGCGGACATTGGCCAGGACATTCCGCCAGGGGAGCAACGAAGCCTCCTGCGGCACGAAGCTCAGCTGGGACCAGCCGGCGATCTGCCGCTCGCCGAAGACGGTGATGCTCCCGGAGGTGGGAGTCAGGACGCCGGCGATCAGCCGCAACAGGGTCGATTTGCCGCAGCCGCTGGGACCGACCAGGCTGATGAAATCGCCTTCCCGGACCGTCAGGTCGACGGCCGCCAATTCGGGGGGCTGGTCGCTCTGGTAAGCCAGGCTGACTTGGTTCACTTCAATAGCTGTTTGAGGCAGTGGAGTCAATTCTGTCATCACGCACCTGAAAAAATGAGATTATGGCCGGTCCGGCTTTGAGAGGTAACGAAGCCCTCGCAAAAATAAAAACGCCCGAAGCTCGCTTCAGGGCGTTTGGTTATCCAATTTGCCTTCTCTCATCCGGACTGTACCGTCGGTTCTGGAATCGCACCAGATCAGCCGTTAGGCTCGTGGACTCGGGGGTTAACCCACTACCACCGGTCGGGAATTGGACTCTGCCGCACCCTGCCCTGAAGGAGATATTCAATTTGGGTTGCGAATTCTACGAATTCATTGTACTCTCCGGGCGGGCGGTTGTAAAGGGGCGCGGCCGGTTTGTTACCTATTTTTGACGATCCGGGACCGCCCCTCACCCGAGTAGATCTTCAAAGTCGGGATCGCCGCGATAAGCTTCGAAGTCAGGGTCGGAGCGGGCGAGCTCCAGGTTGGCCGGGTTCAGCCGGATGGCCGCCTTCAGGTGTTCCAGCGACTTGGCCTTGTTGCCCTGGAGCGCCCAACAGCGGGCCAGGTGATAATGGGCTTCGTCCGAATCCGGATCGACCTCCAGCGCCTGGTAGTAGCTGTGCAAGGCTTTGTCGATCCGCCCCAGCTGCTGGTGGATGAGGCCCCGCAGGTTCCAGGCTTCCGCATCGTCCGGGTCCAGCTGGAGCGATTTCTCGATATAAAAGATTGCCTCCGCGGCGCGGTCCAGCCGGCACAGGACATAGCCCTTGTAGAACCAGGCCCGGGCGCTTTCGGTGCCGATCTCCAGGGCCCGGTCGCAGGCTGCCAGGGCCTCGGCGGCGCGGCCCAGTTCCGCCAGGAGGCAGCCCTTGAGCGCCCAGGCTTCCACCAGCCCCGGCTCGAGGTCGTGGGCCCTGGCGTAGGCGGCCACCGCTTCCTCTTTCAAACCCAGCCCGCCGAGGACCAAGGCTTTATAGAACCAGAATTGGCCGACTTCCGGCCCCAAGGCGATGGCGTTTTCGAAAGCGTTCAGCGCCGCCCGGAAATCCCGCAGCTCATAGTGGAGAATGCCCTTGAAGTACCAGGCCAGACTGTTGGCGGGATCGGCTCCGATGGCCCGGTCGATGGCGGCTAGGGCCTCGGCGGGCCGCTGCATGACGCGGAGCAGGTTGCTCTGGAAGAGCCAGCCCTTGCTGAAGCCGGGGTCATTCTCCAGGACTTGTGCGAAGGCCGCGCCGGCCTGGTCGAGGAGGCCCCGCTCCTGGAGGATGATGCCCAGATAAAAGCGGGCTTCCTGTGAATCCGGGTCGCAGCGGAGCGCCGCCTCCAGCGCCGCCAGGGCTTCGTCGTCGCATTCCAGTTCGTAGAGGGTCTTTCCTTTATAGAACCAGATCTCGCCATTGCGCGGGTCGAGCTCCGAGGCTTTGTCCAGCGCCGCGATGGCTTCGTCGTTCCGGTTCAGATCGGCCAGGAGCATTCCTTTGATATGCCAGGCCCGGCAGTGCGGATCGATCTCCACGGCCTGATTCAGCGCGACCAGCGCTTCCTCGAAACGTTCCAGCCCGATGAGGGCCAGAGCCTTCCAGAGCCAGGGTTCGGCCGCTCCCGGCTGCAACCGGAGCGCGCGGTCGAGGGCGGCCAACGCCTCGGCGCGCCGGCCGGTATGGAGCAGCGCCTTGCCCAGGCCGGTCCAGGCCTCGGCGGAGTCGGGAGTCAGTTGCACCGCGCGTTCCAGCGCCTTTTGGGCCGGCTCCGGTTGGTTCCGTTCCAAATGGAGCCGGCCCATGGTCTCCCAGACCAGCGGGGGCAGATCCGGCGCGGCCGCGGCCGCCCGGTCGAAGAGGGCCAGGGCTTCGTCCTCCCGCTGCAGTTCGGCCAGGATAAAACCTTTTAAACATAGGGCCTCGGGCGAATCCGGCTCCAGCTCCAGCGCCCGGTCGAAGGCGGTCAGCGCCGCGTCGGGTTGGCCCAACTGATCGAGGACGACTCCTTTTTGCTTCCAGAATTCCGCCTGGGGGTCGGCGGCCAGGGCCTGCTCGACGAGGGGCAGGGCCTCTTGGTAGCGCTCCAGCTTGAGGAGCAGACGGATCTGGGCCTGCCGGACGGAGGCGCTGGGCGCGATGGCCAGCGCCCGGTCGAAGGCCAGCAGCGCCTCGCCGTCCCGGCCCAGATCGGCCAGGATTTCGCCCCGGATCTGCCACGCGCCGGAGGCTCCGGGCTGGATCTCCAGCGCCCGCTCCACCGCGCGCAACGCCGCCGGGCCGTCGTTTAACGCCCGCAGGACTCCCGCCCGGGCCAGCCATAATCCGGTGGAGCCCGGCTCCGTCTCGACGACCCGGTCGAGGGCCAGAAGCGCCTCGTCGAAGCGGGCCAGATCGGCCAGGAGCAATCCTTTGAGAAAGAGCGCCTTGCCCCGCAGCGGATCGCCGGGCGGGACCCGGTCCAGCGCCGCCAGGGCCTCGCCGGGCCGTTTCAGCTTGCGGAGCATCCGCCCCTGATCCAGCCAGGCCTCGCTGTAGTCCGGCCGGCGGCTGGTGGCTTGCTCGCAGGCGGCCAGGGCGTCGGCGGTCCGCCCCAGCCGGTTGAGGAGCCTGGACCGGGCATGCCACAGCTCCGGCTGCCCGGGAGCGAGGGACAGCGACTGTTCATAGACGGCCAAAGCGTCTTGGTCCCGGCCCAGCAGCGCCAGGATGCGGCCCCGCTCCCGCAGGACTGCGCCCTCGGACGGAGCGAGCGCCGCCGCCCGGTCGTAGCTGGCGAGCGCTTCCGGGAGGCGCTCCATTTGGGCCAGCAGGCTGCCGTGGTCCGCCCAGACGAGGGCATCGGACCCGGACAGTTTTACGGCTTCCTCCAGTGCCGCCAGCGCCTCGGGGCGCCGCCCCAGCCGGGCCAGGCACATTCCCATGCCGTGCCAGGGTAGGCAGTGCGGTTTTTTGACCTGCTCCGCCTTGCGGCGGGCTTTTTCAAAATAAGCTAGAGCCCGCGCGGGTTGATTTCGATAGTAAAGGTCGAGGCCGCGGCCGAGGCATTCGGCCATGGTCAGCTCGGCGCCCAGCCATTCCAGCAGTTCGATGGTTTGACCGAGGCTGGCGTAATGCGCTTGCAGTTCCGGCGGGGCCGGTTCGCTGAGCCGGTCGGCGACTGCCGCCTGTAGTTCTGGGCCGGTGCGCTGCCGCAAGGCGCGGATCAGCGCCGCCAAGGGGCTCTCGATCAAGGCCGCCCGGCTGGCTGCCTGATCGGCCAGGACCGCGGCATTGCGGGCAACCCGGCCGATCCGCCGCAGCGCCCGGCGTCCGCTGCGGTAGAGGAGATAGGCGCAGCCAGCGCCGGCCCCGGCCAATAACGCCAGCGCGGCGGCGAAGAGCCCGAGCGTCCAGCGGGAGAGGTTCAGCGGCGGCAGCGGCCGTTGATACCAGGGCGGGCTTGGCGCGGCGGCTGACGCAGCGCCGGCCGGTGGCTGGCCCGCCGCAGCCAGCGCGGCCCCGCCGGATTGGGCCAGGCAACTCCGGGCCGATCCGCCGCCCCAAGCGGCGCAAAGCAAGAGGATGAGGGCAAAAATGCACCATTTTCGCATGAAATCGCACCAACCCGTCCGGAAATGTCTTATCGCATTTTGATAAAGCGTAAACGGCTTTGTTCGCGAAAAGCGCTGAGGCGTTCGCGCTTTTCACTCCAAACCCGTTAACACTTTGGCAAAATGCTGTATTACAATATATCGTTTTCCGGGCAGAACATGCCATCGGGGAACGGCGGCGGAATCAGCGAAGCCGGCGGGAGCTGGCGCAAAAGCGGTACCGCCCCCGGTCCCGGCTGCCGGAGAAAGAGCGGACGAGCCGGAATGAACGTGGTTACTCCCGGAAATTGGAATTCCAATCCGGCCCATTGAAAATTCCGGCCGTCGCAGCGAATTTGCAGTCCCGGAAATCGCCACGGCCGTCCCGACCGGCCCATTGAAAATTCCGGCCGTCGCAGCGAATTTGCAGTCCCGGAAATCGCCACGGCCGTCCCGAAAATGGCCTTGGCAGCCTTGTCAAACCAATTGGAAACCCTGGAAAATGAAGTAGCGGCCCTGCCGGTGGAGCTGGACCTTTTGGAAAATACCATTCCGGTCCCGCCGATCGCATTTCCGGAACCGGAAAGTAGAATAGCGGCGGTATTGATGGAAATTGCCACTGGAAAATGATAAATGGGCGTTTTTTTTATTGGCATTTTTCGAAAAGGCCGCGATAATTCCACATTTTAAAAAAGAGTTTCACGGTTCCGCCGGCAGCGGAGGGGTTTTGCCAGAAATGACGGGACTTTAAGGGGATTTTGGCGGTAGCTCCTGATGGATGGATTCCCCTGTGAATTTATGGTATGATAATTTTTGGAGGTTTTTACAAATGGTGTTCGGTGGATTCACTTTGAACCCGAGGTGGCGGAGGGCGCTCCTTGCCTTGCTCGCCTTGGTCTGCGGCGGCACCTATGTCCGGTGCTTCAGCCGCTCCCGGAATCAATTCCTTCCTGACCTAGGTTTGGACGCTGGCGGCGGCTACCCCGCTGATGCCTTCCATTTCCTGACCGAACGCGCGCCCGAATCCGACCATCCGCGGCCGATTAACACCCAAGCGGCGGCCGGCGCCGGGCATAGCGCCGGCATCCTGGACGCCATCCGCTCCGGCCTCGTCATCATCGACCCGGCGGGCAAAGTCACCGCCATCAACTGGGCCGGTTGCGCCGTTCTCGGGCTGGCGCGAGCGGCGGTCCTGGATCAGCCCGTGGCCGCGGCCTTCGCGGCGCAACCGGAGTTCCGAAACATTTTGGAGACGGCGCTGGCGGCGCGGCAAACTTATCAAGGATACGAACTGGCGGTGGCGGATGGCGGCCGGGAGCGCTGGCTGGCGATCCATGCCACGCCGCTGCGGGACCGGGACGGCCGGATGGCCGGATGGGCCGTCACCTTTGAGGATATCACCGAGGTCCGCGAACTCAGACAGCGGGTCGCCGCGGCGGAAAAACTGGCGGTCATGGGCGAGCTGGCCGCGGGAATCGCCCACGAGGTCCGCAATCCGCTGGGGGCGATCCGGACCAGCGCCCAATTTTTGCAGGACCGGACGGAGCCCGGGGATATCGCGTTCCGTTTCCCGCAACTCATCATCCGCGAAGTCGACCGGCTTGAGCACCTGGTCGGGCGGCTGTTGAAATTCGCCCGTCCGGCGGAGCGCGCTTTTCAATCCGCGGACCTCCACCGGCTGCTGGAAGAGTCGCTCGAACTGGCGGCCCTCAAAAACGGCATCGGCCAAATCCGCTTCGAAAAGATTTTCTGCCCGGAAGCCCCGCGGCTGTTCGCCGACGCCGAGCGCTTGCAGCAGGCTTTCCTGAATATCTTGCTCAATGCGATCGATGCCATGGACGGCGCGGGACGAATCACGATTCAAACCGCTTATCAGCCGGAACGGCGGCAATTGCGCATCGAGTTCAGCGATTCGGGCGCAGGAATCCCGCCGCAGCGGCTGTCCAGGATCTTCGATCCTTTCTTTACCACCCGTCCCCAAGGCACCGGTTTGGGTTTGGCGATTGTGCGCCAGATCATTGCCGAGCATCAAGGCGCCATCGAAGTCCAAAGCGAGTTGGGGCTGGGCACCACCTTTGTGATTACCTTGCCGGTGGCCATTTCCGAGGCGCCGGCGCGGCCCCGGTCCGCCGAACAGTCCTCCTGACCTTCCGGGAGCCACGGGCGCGCTGCCCCCGGCGGGGAGTTCAAGCTCGATATGTCGCAAGGCGTATTTGAACACCATGATCTTAAGTGCGACCTATTTTCCCTGAAAAAACACCCCTCTCCCGTCTTGCGGGCGAAGGGTGTTTTTATGCGTCTGGCGCTCGGGCTTGAACCGGTTTTCTGCCGAACCGGTCTGGATTCCGGGGGGACACCTGCTAATTGAAACCGTTGCCGCAGAGGCAGCAGAAGATGATGAGCAGCAGGATAATCCATATCAAATTGGCGTCAAAGATTCCGTTTTTATAGCCGCCCATGACTGCACTTCCTTTCGTGGGATAATTGTCGCAACCGGTTTTGCGGGCCATGGTTGCGATTTCCTTATAAAATCGTAAGAATTATCCGAAAATTCAATCTGCGATCCGAGGATCGCAAAACCGGTAGGGGATGACCGGCTACTAGGCTACTATTAGCTTATGATCCGGATGGGATAAGAGTCATGGGACTTCCGTATCTTTTGGGGAGAACGGGCGAAAAGACCGGGGCGGGCTTTCGGCATGAACGGCCGATCCGGGACATATACTTGGAAATGGACTCCCTGAACTGCCATGCCGTACGGGATCGGAGTGAGCCGCGATGGAACCGGGCCAGTGGAACCAGCTACTTTTCAACCTGTTGAGCGGCGGATTGGGCGCTTTGTTGCTGTTTTTGCTCCAATCCCGCCAGGCCTATCTCCGGGTTAAGCAAGTCACGGCCAATCTGGTGAGTGTCCTGAAAACCGACCTCCGGACGAACTTGGCGTTTTTGGAAGCGGGCCGCGATCCGGAGCTGCCGTCCATGACTGCGGTGTGGCGCGATCTAACCGCGTTGGCGGTCGAATTGTTGCCGTCCGAACTCACCTTCGAATTAGCTGTGGCCTATCAAGCGGTCAGTCTGTCCATGGACCATGAATCGGGGCTTTCCGCCTCCGCGACAGCAGCCGGCGCGGTCAAGAGCGCCTTGGGCAAACTGGAGGATTATGAAAAAAGCTTGCAGCTTCCACTGCTTTTGGCCGGAGGTTTGCTCCATGCCTCCAAATCCAGGAAAAGTCCCTGAATTTGTGGGCTCGCCGGATGCCCGGGACGCCAGGATTGGGCCCGTCCGGTGCGGCCCGGAACCAATGGATAGGACTATATGACTAGGACTGTTTTGCCGGACCGGGACCTTGGGCCTATCTTGCCCCGGACTAAAGGTTCAAAATGAGCAAAACCGCTTGCGCATTGAATTTACAATGCTATAATAAGTATTGAGTTCACCTCCTTATAATTAATAACCCCCCCTTCCGCGCCGGCTATATGCCGGTCTTTTTTTGTAATCTTCACCGTAGCCTCGGTTCATCCCGGCACCAACTCGCGGAAGGAACAAAACGGGTTCGACAGGGCGTTTTTTGAAAACTGCGAGATAAATTCCCTTTCAGATTTAGAAGCGGTGAGGAGTGAAGCTGTGGAGGAGCACCGGGGAATATTCAACGATGAACGAATGAAGCGGGAATTCCGCGCCGCAACCTGGACGGAACTTGAAACGATGGTGGAAGCGCTGCTGGGCCTGGTTGTCGATCCTTTTGACCGGAAAGCTGTCGCGGACCTGCTTCGAATCATCCGCAACCTGGAGCAACTGGCCGTCCCGCTGCGGCTGGATGGATTGGTTGCGGTTTACCGGGGCGTGGCGAGGCTGCTGGAAATCTTGGCTGAAACGGAGCCACCGTTCGACTGCTATTATATCGATCTGCTACTGAAGTTTTGCGACGATATCCACCAGTATGTGGCGGAAGAGAGCTGGCTGGAGCGGTCGCTCATCCGGCGCTGGCAGAAATTGCGCGCCTGAATACCTCCGCTCCAAGACTCGCGGACGGGCATTGACCCGGGCCCCGGCTGGCATGGGGGGCGTGTGCGACCCCGGAATTTCAGAAGGCACAGACCGGCAAAAATTTAAAAATTGCTGCAATTTAGTTGTTAAGATTCACCGAGTTTCGCCGATAAAATTAGTAATTAAGGTGCCTTGGCGCGCCTGAGGACTTAATATTGGCTCGTGTCGGCCAAAATAGGGCTCAAAACTAAATAGGGAGTCCACTTAATATCATAAGGATGTGAACGTTTATGAAAGCATTAATTGTTGACGACGCTGCCTTTATGAGGGCGGTCATGAAACGGATCCTGACTGGAATGGGTTCTTTTGAGGAATTGGCCGAGGCCGGCAACGGCGCCGAGGCCATCAAGACCTATACCGCGATCAAGCCGGATCTAGTGACCATGGATGTCACCATGCCCGAAATGGATGGCATCACGGCCTTGAAAAAAATTTTGGAGGTCGATCCCCAGGCGAAGATCATCGTTTGCAGCGCCATGGGCCAGAAGGATATCGTATTGGAAGCGATCAAGGCCGGCGCCAAGCATTTCATCGTGAAACCGATCGATGAGGAGAAAGTGGTGACCACGGTCAGCGCCATTCTTCACGCCTAAACCGCCAAATGACTGCAAAGACAGGACATGACGAAAACTATTGCTCCGCCGATGAGACAGCTCATGCGGCGGATTTTTATTTTCCGGGTAAGGGATCCCATGATCCTTGCAAGGCCGGCTTTTCAATAATCCCAAACGACGCCGGGGCAGGGTCAAGCGGGGTTCTTCGGCTTGGAAAAGGCGCGGACGATAAGATAGATGATGAACCCCAGGGGAAAAAAGAGCAACGCCACGGCCGTCCATACCCAGGCCGTCATGCCGCGGCTTTTGGCATCCCGGTAGGTCCACCAGACGGCCCAAGCCGCCAGGCCGATGCTGATCAGGGACCATAACCCGTTGAATATTCTCCCGTCCAAAAACATCTTTCATCGCTCCTTGCAGGGTATTATGCGCAGCTCGGCGAGAATTATCTGCCGAAAATGCAGCTGGAAGGTTATGGATGTTGCCGAGTTGCAACATTACAAGTATGCGGCGGTCTCCAATCAAAACTTCGTCAAGCGGGGTCCGGCCACGGTCTTCGAGTCCGAGGACGCCGCCTATGAGGCGATCGTCGAGAATAAAGTCCAGCCCAACGACATCATCATCATCCGCAATGAAGGGCCGCGCGGTTCGGGGATGCCGGAGATGTTCATGACCACCGAGGCCTTGGCTTCGGTGCCCGAGCTGAGCGCCTCGGTCACCCTAATCACCGACGGCCGCTACTCCGGAGCGACCCGGGGCATCTGCATCGGCCATGTCGCCCCCGAGGCGGCGCTGGGCGGGCCGATCGCCCTGATCCGGACCGGGGATCTGCTACTCGTCGATATTCCGGGCCGCCGCCTCGATGTGGTCGGCTTCGCCGGCAAGGAATGCGGGCCGGAAGAGATGGCCCGAGAGCTTGAAAAACGGCGCAGCCAGTGGACGCCGCCGGCGGCCGCCCGGAAGCACGGCGTGCTGCGCCGCTATTTCGAACGGGCCGCCCCGGTGAGCAAGGGCGCGTATATGGAATGATCCGAACAATCCGAACCCGGATAATGAAAAAGCAAGCCCGCCGGGGGCTTGCTTTTTTTTGGCCGATAGTAACGTTAGAGAAAGAGCAGGAGGCTGACGGCCATGACCATCATGCCGGCGATCAATCCGTAAATCGCCAGGTGCGCCTCGCCGTACTCCCGGGCGGTCGGCAGCAGTTCGTCCAGGGAGATGAAGACCATGATCCCGGCCACCGCCGCGAAGAGGACTCCGAAGACGATGCCGTTGAAGAAAGAGGCCAGGATCAGATAACCCACCAACGCCCCGAGCGGCTCGGCCAGGCCCGACAGGAACGAGAGCCGGAAGGCCTTGGCCCGGTCGCCGGTAGCGAAGAAGATCGGCACCGAGACCGCGATGCCTTCGGGAATATTGTGGATGGCGATGGCCACGGCGATCATCACGCCCAGCGACGGATCTTTCAGGGCCGAGGTGAAGGTGGCCAGACCTTCGGGGAAATTATGGATGGCGATGGCCAGCGCCGTGAAGGAGCCCATCCGCAGCAGTTTCTGCTCCGGCGGCGCCGCGCCCCTTTCGGCCAGCTCTTCCACGTGCCGGAGCTCGTGGGGGTTCTCGGCGGAGGGGATCAGCTTGTCGATGATGGCGATCAAAAAGATCCCGGCAAAGAAGGCGGCCGCCGTCCACCAGGCCCCGGCGGTCTTGCCCAGTTCCGCCGTTAGCGCCTCGCGCGCTTTGACAAAGATCTCGATCATCGAGACATAGATCATCACGCCGGCCGAGAATCCCAGCGCCACCGAGAGAAAACGGGTATTGGTCCGTTTGGTGAAAAAAGCCATAAAACTGCCGATTCCGGTCGCCAGCCCGGCAAAGACGGTCAAGCCGAACGCCAGCGCCACGTTGGATGCGTCAAACATCGCTCATTTCCTCCCATCCCATGTATTCCAATAGTCCCTCTCCGACGGCGGCGGTTCGGGATTGCCGTCCCGCGCTTTCCTGCCGAGCAGCGCGCCGGAGATGATCGCAGTCAGCGGAATCACCATCATCATGCCGATGCTGCCGGAGAGGGCTCGTACCACCTCGGTGGCCACGATGTCCAAATTAATGATCTTCAGCAGCGACTCCCGGTAGGCCATGAAGATCAGGATCAGCGGCATGGAGCTCCCGGTGTAGGCGAGGATCAGGGTATTGGCCATGGTGCCCATAATGTCCCGCCCCACGTTCATTCCGGAACGGATCAACTGGCCCGTACCGAGCCCCGGATGGATCCGCCAGACTTCGTCCACGGCCGTGGCCACCGACATGCTGACATCCATCGCCGCGCCCAGGGCGCCGATGATGATTCCCGCGAATAACAGTCCTTGCACGTCCAGCTGAATATTTTGGGGCAGATGGAGCAGCATCGCCGCTTCCTCGCTCCCGAACCCGGTCAGATGGGCGGACTTCCCGGCGATGAGGGCGGTGAGGCCGGAGATGCCCACCCCGCCCAGGCTGCCGAGGATCGCCGCCAGGCTCTTCATGGTGAAGCCGCCGACCACCGTCAGAGTAATGGCGGTGGCGGCCAGGGCGATGACGATCGTCAGCGGCACCGGGGAGTAGCCGCGCAGGATTCCCGGGAGCAAGCCGCCCCAGATCAGAAGCAGCGTCAACAGGAGCGAGCAGAGCGCCTGGGCGCCCTTGCGCCAGCCGATGGCCAGAAGCAGCAGCACAAAGAGGAGGCCCAGGATATACAGCTGATGCTCGCGCAACAGATCGACGATGTAGGCCTCTCGGATCCTGCCGTCCTTCAGGGTCAGCGCGATGGTCACCGCGTCGCCGGGGGCCACCTTGATATTGAAGACCGGGTTGTCGGTATCGTAATGGAAGACCACGACTTCCCGGCCTTTGAATGTTCCGGAGGTAATGCGCACCTTCAGCCGCCGGCCGTCAGTGGGCTTGCGGCTGAGCGGATCGATTACCGATTCGTTGGAGATCTCCCGCAGAATCCGCGCTTTCACCACGACTTCATGTTCCTGAAACGCTCCGGAGTCCGGACCGGGTCCGGACGGAACGCCGGAACCGCCGGCCGCGAGGACGCCGGCGGCGCCGAGACAGAGGACGAAGAGTAAAAAGCCGATGAACGCGATGGGTTTCTTGGTCGGTACGGTCATGAGAACTCCTTGCCTGCGATGAGGATGATGGTTGTTCAAATGACAGTTCGACGCCTCCGGAAGGGATTCCTTTATTTCGCCGTTCAACTGGAATCCGTGGTTTTTTGCTACCCGATCTCCAATCGCCGTGAATTCCGGACCTCGCTTCGTCCCTAAAACCGCTTGCTTCGTCCAAGCTTTCTCATGGTTCCGTCCGCTTCACCCAGCCCCCTAATATATCAGTCGATCCGCCTTCGTGTCAGGTATGGTCTTTCGTCCAACTAGGATATTCTTCATCCTTGTTAGGATGAAAGCCATCCTTGTAAGGGATGTCTCGATCCTTTCAAAGGATCTTGCGATCCTTGTAAGGTATGCCATGATCCGTGTAAGGGATGATCTTCATCCTTGTAAGGGATCCGATGATCCTTTCATAGGATCCTGCGATCCTTTCTTCCCGAAGGTTCATCCTAGCATCCCGAAGCCTTCGGGAACAATCCCGGAGGTTCCGGGATAAAGGACCAAAGCTTCGGGATGCTTCCCCAAACCCCGGGGAAAGAAGACGGAGACTTCGGGAAACATCCCCGAAGCCCGGGGAAGAAGGACCAGCCTTCGGGGAAGCATCCCCGGTTCCCATCCCGGCAGGTTTTGGGTCTCATTGGTTTATCCGGCCTCGGTTGACAGACTCAAAGCTCCTTCGGCCGGAAACAAAAAACGGGGAGGATCTCGCCTCCCCGTTTGCACGCTTCGGGCCTAAAACTTGTATTCCGCGGTCAGCGCCAGGCCGCCGGTGGAGTTTTTCACCTTCACCCCGGGGAGCTCGACCATTTTGTACTCCATCCAGGTCTGGGTATATCCGGCCTTCAGGCTCCAAGCCTCGTTGATGGCGTAACGGGCGTACAGTTCCAGCTCGGACGAGGAAGGATCGTCCATGTCGGTTTTGGCTTGCGCCGCAAAATAGCCGGAATCCCCTGCGGCGAAACTTTCCTCTGTTTCCTCGGGGAAAGTCGCTGTCAAATCGCCGCTCAACTCGCCGTCGGGATCGAACATATAGCGGTAGACCGCGCCCAGCTCCAGGTTTTCGGCCGGCCGGTAATTGCCGGCGACTCCGGCGTAGGCTCCGGAATATTTTTGCCGGACGTTGCCCGTTCCGCTGATTACTCCGTCATCATCGGGGAGCGCGGCATTCAATTGAAGCTTTGTCTTATACCGCGCATAACCGACCAAGCCGCTGAGTTTGAAGGAGTCGTTCACCTGCCAGTTCAGCGCGGCCTCCGCCCGGAGGGCGGTCGTTTCATCCAGATCAAGATCGGCATATGCGGGATAAATATCGAGTCTTGCCAAATCGGCGTTTCCCCAGTTGTATTTGGCGGAGAAGGAGAGCCAATCGGCGGGCAGGTACTTCAGTTCGGCGAAATAGCTGTTGCCTGGAGTATCGAGTTTGACTTTTCCGAAGTCCGAAATTTCGACGGTCAGTTCGTTGTCGGTTTTTTCATAACCGAACCCCACCTGGAAGTCGTTGGCGGCCTGGGCCGCCATTGCCAGGCCGAAGACCATGACCAGAGTCGCCAGGAGAACCGAGATCATCCGTTTCATCCAATTCCCTTCCTTTTCATAAAAAGTTTGCGGCCCTTCAGGACCGCTATTATGTATGTGTAGGAGGTTTTGGAAATATGCGAACATTCCGGGCCAAAATGGCAGACCAGAGCATGGTGTTTTCTGGAGTGGCCGGGCGGATGGGAACAGGGCTCAAATCCCGCCCGGGAAAGCGTTTGACCGCAAAACGTTTTTGATACATTCGTGGAGAAATGGTTGTTTTGGAAACTTTTTCATGTTACAATTTGAATGTTTGAAAAACATTTAGTTTTATGGCGGATTTCATATTTTGGGGGTGTTTTGATTGAATTGGCAGATGAAAAGCTGGATGATTGGGCTGTTGACAGCGCTGCTCATCCTGGGAGCGACGGGTCTGGCGCTGGCCGAGGCCAACGATCGGGAGTTTTATGTGAAGGTCAGTATGCAGAATTTCGGGTTGGAGGATGATTTCCAATGGTCCGCTCTTTATGCGACAGAGGATAAGAGCAAAGTTGTGGCTGTACCGAAACTGGGATCCCATAATGGAGCGGGATTGACGATTGGCGAACGGATTGGCCGGATAGCCGGGGAGTTAAGCTTTTACAGGACGGGATTGCCGACCAGTTTTCAATTCGCGGAAGGCGGGAATGTCTTCCATAGCAGCGACAGTGACTGTGATCTGATCAGTCTGGATTTTAAGTATTATTTCGTCGATCCACGCGAAAACAATTTAGCGCTGTATGGATTGTTAGGATACAGCCATGCCAGGGTCAAAGTGGATGATAATGTCGGGTATTTTGCCAGCGATGGCACTTTATTGGGCTCGGATGATTCCAAGTTCGATGGATCCGGCTACAATGCCGGCATCGGATTCCTTTATCAATTCGACCGTATCGCTTTGGATGGGGCGATCCTGTATAACGGACTTCGTTTTGACCGCATCAAGTTCGGAGGCACGGAGTATAAACCGGATCCCCGGCTTAAGAGTTCCACCACGGTGGTCCGCTTGGGAGCGGTTTACCGGTTCTGAAACGAAAAGCAAGGTTTTGTCATGGTCCCCCTCGCTGCTGAACTGCTCCCAGTGGAGCATCGGAGCAGAGAATGGGAAGTTTCAGAAGTTGCTATCCTAAAAACATCTTCCAACCGGCACAAAGCAAAAAAATCCACCGAAAAGCACCTGATGAACTCAGTTGCTTGGGGTTTGGATGAATTGATTCAGGCTGTTTCTTCTTCGATCTGCTCTTGGACGGTTACTTTCATCACCATCTGTACCCAGAACCGGTTATATTTATTGGGCAAAAATGAAAACGGGACAATGATCTTGAATGAAGCAGGGCGGATGGTGGCAACGGTTTGGAATGAAATCCCCCGACATTATAGCGGTTTTGCCATCCATGAATTTGTCGTCATGCCGAATCACAGCCACGGAATCATCGAAATCGTGACAATGATAGGGGCAGGCCCCCGTGCCTGCCCCGGTGGAACATGCAATCGATCGCCCCGGTGGAACATGCAATCATCGTGCCTGCCCCGGTGGAACATGCAATCGCCACGATCTAACAACCACGGAACGGGCAACCACAGGATACCGGATGTGATGGGCAATCATGCGTGGGGCAAAGATGACCTATAATCCCGAAATCCATCATCGTCGTTCCATTCGTCTGATAAGGATACGACTATTCGCGCCAGACCATATTTCATCACCATCTGTACCCAGAACCGGTTATATTTATTGGGCAAAAATGAAAACGGGACAATGATCTTGAATGAAGCAGGGCGGATGGTGGCAACGGTTTGGAATGAAATCCCCCAACATTATAGCGGTTTTGCCATCCATGAATTTGTCGTCATGCCGAATCACAGCCACGGAATCATCGAAATCATGGCAATGGTAGGGGCAGGCCCCCGTGCCTGCCCCTGGTGGAACATGCAATCGCCCCGGTGGAACATGCAATCATCGTGCCTGCCCCGGTGGAACATGCAATCATCGTGCCTGCCCCGGTGGAACATGCAATCGCCACGATCTAACAACCACGGAACGGGCAACCACATGATACCGGATGTGATGGGCAACCATGCGTGGGGCAACCGTGTGTGGGGCAAAGATGACCTATAATCCCGAAATCCATCATCGTCGTTCCATTCGTCTGATAAGGATACGACTATTCGCGCCAGACCATATTTCATCACCATCTGTATCCAGAACCGGTTATATTTATTGGGCAAAAATGAAAACGGGACAATGATCTTGAATGAAGCAGGGCGGATGGTGGCAACGGTTTGGAATGAAATCCCCCAACATTATAGCGGTTTTGCCATCCATGAATTTGTCGTCATGCCGAATCACAGCCACGGAATCATCGAAATCATGGCAATGGTAGGGGCAGGCCCCCGTGCCTGCCCCGGTGGAACATGCAATCATCGTGCCTGCCCCGGTGGAACATGCAATCGCCACGATCTCGAACACCCACGGAACGGGCAAACACATGATACCGGATGTGATGGGCAACCGTGTGTGGGGCAACCATGCGTGGGGCAACCATGCGTGGGGCAACCATACGTGGGGCAACCACAGGGGGTTGCCCCTACGGAAATCCCGGTGGATATTTCGGTGGGCATGATGAAAACAATGGGTTCGGCGGCGGGAACGTACGGTTCTGTGAGGGGTGGGGTCCGCGAAGGCTCCATCTACTCGACTGTATGGATTGAAACCGGGGGAGACTGTTGAATTTTTTTCCGTGAACCCCATTGATGCGCCCCCCGTCGATCGAAAATAACACGAAGATTACACCGCGATGACCAAATCCCGCCCCCTCGCATATCCTATACCATTGTCACAAGATGAGGAGCTGGTATGGATGTGCGGAATAGCCGGATGGGTGGACTGGGAGGCGGATCTGACCCGGGAGCGGGCGCTGCTGGAAGAGATGACGCGGCGGTTGTCGGACCGGGGACCGGACGCCGAGGGGTACTGGACGTCCCGGCACGCGGCCATCGGCCACCGGCGGCTGATCGTGGTCGATCCGGCGGGCGGCTGGCAGCCGATGATCAAGCGCTACGGGGAACGGACCTATGTGCTGACCTACAATGGCGAGCTTTACAATACGGCGGAGGTCCGCGCCGAGCTGGAGGCGAAGGGGCACCGTTTCGATTCGTATTCCGATACCGAAGTGGTGCTGGTCGCCTATATCGAATGGGGCCCGGACTGCGTCGAACGCTTCAACGGCATTTATGCCATTGGGATCTGGAGCGAATATGACCAATCGTTGTTTCTGGCCCGCGACCGGATGGGCGTGAAGCCGTTGTTCTATTGCCTCCGGGGCGGGACGCTGATCTTCGGTTCGGAGATCAAGGCCTTACTGGCGCATCCCCGGGTCGAGGCGGTGCTCGACCGGGACGGCGTCGCCGAGATCTTCGGGCTGGGTCCGGCCCGCACCCCCGGCAAGGGAGTCTTAAAAGGGATCGCCGAGGTCCGTCCCGGCTACTGGCTGCTCTATGACCGGGCCAACGGCTTGAAACAGCGGCAGTATTGGGAGCTGGAGAGCCGGCCCCATACCGACGGCTTGGAGACCACGGTGGAGCGGGTACGGGAGCTGGTGGTTGACGCGATCCGGCGGCAGCTGGTCTCCGATGTCCCGGTCTGCACTTTCCTCTCGGGCGGCCTCGACTCCAGCGTCATTTCGACGGTGGCGGCCCGCGACTACCAGGCGGAGGGGAAAGAGCCGCTCCGGACCTTCTCCATCGATTACCGCGACAACGATAAATACTTCAAGCCCAGCGCCTTCCAGCCCAACCCCGATCAGCCCTGGATCGAGCGGATGGCGGGCTTTTTGGGGACCCGCCATTTCCCGGTGGTGGTCGATACGCCCGAGGTTTACGAAGCGCTGCGCGGGGCGGTGCTGGCCCGCGATCTGCCGGGCATGGCCGACATCGACTCTTCGTTGTGGCTCTTCTGCCGGGAGATTAAGAAAGAGGCCACGGTGGCCCTGTCGGGGGAGTGCGCCGACGAAGTATTCGGCGGATATCCCTGGTTTCACCGGCCGGAAGCGGTGGCGGCCGATACTTTCCCCTGGTCCCTGGCGGTGGATTTCCGCAGCCGGTTGCTGGCTCCTGAATGGCGCGACCAGATCGATCTTCGCCGCTATGTCACGGACCGCTACCGGGAGACCTTGGCCGAGGTGCCGCGCCTGCCGGGCGAGGACCCCACCGAAGAGCGGCGGCGGGAGCTCTTTTATCTCAATCTGCACTGGTTCATGCAGGTACTGTTAGACCGGAAGGACCGGATGAGCATGGCTCACGGCTTGGAGGTCCGGGTTCCTTACTGCGACCACCGGATCGTGGAATACGTCTGGAATATTCCCTGGGCCATGAAGACCTGCGAGGGCCGGGAGAAGGGAATCCTGCGGCGGGCCGTCGCGGATATGCTTCCCGAAGATGTCGTCTGGCGCAAGAAAAGCCCCTACCCCAAGACCCATAACCCCGACTATTTCGAGCGGGTGAAGCGGGAGCTCCAGACCATCCTGGAGGCCCCGGACAACCGCCTGCGGGAGTTGATCGACGTCTCGACCCTGGCCGCCGCGGTGCAACAGCCCGATTTCAACGTCCCCTGGTTCGGCCAGCTGATGACGGTGCCTCAGCTATTGGCCTATCTGATCCAACTGGAGATCTGGCTGAAGGAATACCGGGTGGTCATCGAGTAGGACCGCTCAAGGAATCGTCGCGACAAATCGAAAGAGAATCCGCATCGGTCAACCGGGTCACGAGGCCCGCCAGGGGTACGTCAAAGTCCTGTCCTTTCATTCTCCCGCAGAGGCGCAGAGACGCTGAGAAAAAATGAAACGAGGGTTGTTGATTTTCATGCGGCTAAACTCTGCGCCTCTGCGGGAGTAATCAATCTTAAGACTTGTTTTCGTTTCAAGGAAAAGTCGCGACAAATCGAAAGAGAATCCGCATCGGCCAACCGGGTCACGAGGCCCGCCAGGGGTACGTCAAAGTCCTGTCCTTTCATTCTCCCGCAGAGGCGCTGAGACGCTGAGAAAAAATGAAACGAGGGTTGTTGATTTATGCAAAAACTCTGCGCCTTTGCACCTCTGCGGGAGTAATCAATCTTAAGACTGGTTTTCGTTTCAAGGAATCGTCGAGACAAATCGAAAGAGAATCCGCATCGGCAACCGGGGTCACACGAGGCCTCGCCAGGGGTACGTCAAAGTCCTATCCATTCATTCTCCCGCAGAGGCGCTGAGACGCTAAGAAAAACGAAACGAGGGTTATTGATTTTCATGCGACTAAACTCTGCACCTTTGCGCCTCTGCGGGAGTAATGAATCTTTAACTTTTGACTTTGACGAGCCCGTGCGAGAGTTCGGTTCATTCCTTTTCTTGGAAATGAAATGTTTACTATCATGGAAGATTCCTTTGAAATGTCTTTGAAACCCTTCCGTTCTTGGATTTTTCGGACAAAACCTTGACAAACTGGGTCTTTTGACCTACAATGAAATTACCGATAATTTACAGTTAATTTACAGGCGTTTCAATTGGGAATTGTTTTAAACCTTTATTAATCCCAAGGTACGGCTGTTTTTAATCTTCATCGTGTATTACTAATCATAACGAACGTAGCGATTCGGTCAGGGATTGCATTTGTAAAACGGAATATTCCGGATTTCGGATCGATCGCTCGTTGGCATCATTTCATCTTTAAACCTTGGGCCGCTTTGGGAGTTGTAATTTTGATGATTTCCTGATGCGGCTGTTTCTTACGGAAGATTTTTAAGTCGGTATTTTACGTCGGTATACGGAGCAACTACCCATGGCTGTTATGTCCAGGCAGAAACTTGGCGATTTGCTAGTTAGGCACGGCTTTATCACTCCTCAGCAACTGGCGGATTCCCTGGAGGAACAGCGTAAAACCGAGGCTAGATTAGGCTCGATTTTGGTAAAACGGGGTTACTTAACAGAGCAAAACCTGATTGAGGTTTTGGAATTCCAGCTGGGAATCCCTCATGTTGTTATCGCGAAAAAACAGATTGCTCCTGAGACCGTGGAACTGGTTCCGGAGCAATTAGCCAGGAAATATAAAGTTTTTCCGGTGGACCGGGCGGGAGAACGGATAATCCTGGGAATGCTCGATCCCACTGATGTTTTCGCCATTGACGAGCTTCGCTTGTCGCTGAACATGGAAATTCAGCCGGTGATCGTCACGGAGGAAGATCTAAACCGGGCAATCAATCAATACTACGGAATGCGGGGCTCCATCGAGGAAGTCTTCAAGGACCTCGATATTGAGTTTGAACAGACAAAAGAAGAACCCCAGTACGATGATTTGGAGGCCGCCGAGGAAGCGCCCATCGTCAAGCTGGTCAATCTGATCATGACCCAGGCGGTAAAGGAACGGGCCAGCGATATTCATCTTGAGCCGACTGAGAAAGAGTTGCTCGTCCGTTTCCGGATCGACGGCCATCTGAAGAAAATCATGACTTCGCCCAAGAATACCCAAGCGGCGATCATCTCCCGGATTAAAATCATCTCCGGCATGAATATCGCCGAGAAACGGTTGCCGCAGGACGGCAGGGTGCAGATCCGGGTTGAGGGAACGGCCATTGATATGCGGGTCTCGGCGATCCCGACGCTTTTCGGGGAAAAGATCGTGATGCGGTTGCTCTTTAAGACCAATATCATGGCCAGAATGGAGCAGCTGGGATTTATCCCCATGACCCTGGAGAAGTTTCGAACAGTCTACCGGCAGCCGCACGGCATTATCTTGGTCACCGGACCGACCGGAAGCGGCAAGTCCACAACGCTCAGCGCGGTCTTAAACGAGCTGAACAGTCCGGATATCAACATCCTGACGGTGGAAGATCCGGTGGAGTACCAGATCCCCGGGGTCAACCAGGTCCAGGTGAACAACAAGGCCGGACTGACCTTCGCGGCGGCGCTCCGGTCGTTCCTGCGCCAGGATCCGGACATTATCATGGTCGGGGAGATCCGGGACCGGGAGACTGCCCAGATCGCTTCGCAAGCGGCGCTTACCGGCCATTTGGTCTTATCGACCCTCCATACCAATGACGCGCCGAGCACGGTAACCCGGTTGATCGATATGGGAATTGAGCCGTTTTTGGTCGCCTCCACGCTCGCCGGGGTGCTGGCGCAACGCCTGGTGCGATCGTTGTGCAAACAGTGCAAAGAACCTTATCGACTGCAGCCGGACGATCCATATTATAAGATCGTTACGACGGTTTTTCCAAATTTCGATCCGGACAAGCATCTTTTTTACCGCGGCCGAGGTTGCCCGGAATGCCATAATACCGGCTACGCCCGGCGCATGGCCATACATGAGGTATTAATCATTAACCAGGAGCTGCGGGCGACGATCGCCCAAAATGTCCCGGCGGCCGCGCTGAAGGATGTGGCGGTCGGCAACGGAATGCTGACGTTGTTCCAGGACGGTCTGGTCAAAGCGATGGAGGGACTGACTTCCTTGGATGAGATCGTGCGGGCGGCGTATACGTTTGAATGAGCTTGCCTGATTGAAGCAACTTCCTTACGGTTTCAGCCATGGACTGCCCGGGATTCGCTTATCGCAATATTCCCACAAATACTTGCCCTTATTTATCATGATCCAGCAACCATTTTTTATAGTTACATGCCAAAAGCTTCGATTCCATTCGCCGCAGCGGGAGCGGAAGGACCGTGGTTTTTGGAGAATCATTGAAAGCCGGGGAGAGAGCCATTGGAACTCGTTGACATCCTGACCATCGGAGCGCGGGAACAAGCCTCCGACATTCATCTCACGGTGGGAAGGCCGCCGATGTTGCGGATCTTCGGTGAGTTGATTCCCGTCGCCGGGTATGACATCCTCAGTTTCGCCACGATTAAAGAATTGTTGGCTCCGCTGCTGAATGAGCACAGGCAGCGGCTGCTCAACCAGGACGGGCACGTCGATTTTTCCTACGGCGTTTCGGAGTTGGGCCGGTTCCGGGTCAACATCTTCCGCCAACGGGGTTCCATCGCCGGAGTGATGCGGCTGATCCCTTCCGATATTCCGCATCTGGACATGCTGGGCCTGCCGGACGCGGTGGCGGGACTGGTGGAAAAGACCCGGGGGCTGGTATTGGTCACCGGGCCGACCGGGAGCGGCAAGTCCACCACGCTGGCCTCGATGATCGATCTGATTAATCAGAACCGGAGCTGCCACATTATCACGCTGGAAGATCCGATTGAGTTCTTGCACCGCCATAAACGGAGCCTCATCAATCAACGGGAGATCGGCACCGACGCCGATTCGTTCGCCGGGGCGCTCCGGGCCGCGCTCCGCGAGGATCCGGATGTGATCCTGGTCGGCGAGATGCGGGACTACGAGACGATCCAGACCGCGCTGACCGCCGCCGAGACCGGCCATCTGGTGCTGGCGACCCTGCATACCAATGACGCCATGCAGACCGTCGACCGGATCATCGACGTTTTCCCGCCCAACCAACAGGAACAGGTCCGGACCCAATTGTCATTGACGTTACAAGCGATCATCTCGCAGCAATTGCTGCCGCGCGTCGATAAACCCGGCCGGGTGCTGGCCGCCGAGGTTCTGGTCATGACCAACGCTGCGCGGAATATCATCCGCGAGGGCAAGACCCATCAGTTGCCGACCGTGATCCAGACCGGCGGGAGGCTGGGGATGCAGTCGATGGACGCCGCGCTGCGCTCGCTTTGCCAGCGCCGGATCATCAGCGCTCAGGAAGCGCTGCTGCGTTCGACCGATCAGGAAGAATTCAAAAAACTGCTGGGCGTTTCGTAGGGGGAGAGCATGCCGACCTATCGATATCAAGCCCGCGAAAGAAGCGGCAAAGTCAAGGCGGGACTGATCGACGCCAACAGCGAACGCGAGGCCGGAGCCAGGCTGCGGCAGGACGGATTGTATATCACGGCGATCCAGCCCTTGCTGGAACTGCGGGGCAGAACCCAATCCAATCCGAACCGCAAGATAAAGCTGCGCGATCTATTGTTGTTTACCCGGCAGTTTGCGGTGTTGATCCGGGCCGGGGTGAATTTGGTATCGTGCTTGAACCTGCTGGCGCAACAGAACGATAACCACCATTTCGCGATGATCATCAACCAGATCCGGCGGGATGTAGAGGGCGGGGAATCGCTCCACGGCGCCTTGAGCAAACATCCCCGCGCCTTTCCCGCCATCTATATCCATATGGTGGAGGCGGGCGAAGCCAGCGGCCAATTGGACACGGTGCTGGAAAGGCTGACCCAGCACCTCCAGCGGGACATGGAGCTGCGCAAAAAAGTGATCGGGTCGCTGACCTATCCTATTATCATTGCACTAGTTGCCATTTTGTCAGTCACCGTATTGATGGTGTTTGTACTGCCTAAGCTTTTGGAGACATTTACTTCCGCCGGAATACCCTTGCCCTTGTTTACCAAGATGTTAATGGGATTCTGCTATGGTGTCCGGGATTATTGGTATATCATTTTCGGACTATTTTTCGGAGGACTTTTTGGCTTCGGAGCGTACCGGAATACAATGCCCGGGCGGAGAGCCACCGATAAAATTTTATATACCATGCCGGTAATCGGGCCAGTAGTCCAAAAGTTAAGCATCGCCCGGTTTACCAGGACCCTGGCCACTCTCTTGGAGAGTGGGATTCAGATTACCACCGGTTTGGAGATAGTGGAACGTTTGGCAGGTAATATGGTGGTCGCCAACGCCATCAAAGCCGCTCGGACAAGTATTACTAAAGGCACTGGGTTCGCCCAACCGTTGGCGGAATTAAAAGTTTTTCCGGTGCTGGTGACCCAGATGATCGGGGTCGGCGAGGAGACTGGTGAACTCTCCAATATGCTTACGGAAATTGCTGATTTTTATGAGAGAGAGGCGGAATATGCGGTAACTACCTTAACAACCATGATTGAGCCGGCAATCATCGTTTTAATGGGGGGCGCGGTGGCGTTAATTGTAGCTGCGGTGATGCTACCAATGTTTGAAATGAATTCGGGCGGCTTGTTGAGATGAAACCGCAGGAAACAATTACAATCGCCATAACAAGAATGAATTAGTTTTCAACGAGATGTTGCTATAAGATAAAAAATGTAATGAAAGGAGGTGAAAAAACATGCGGAAAATCAGAGAACAAGGTGGATTTACCCTGATGGAGCTGTTGATCGTGATTGCGATCATCGGTATCCTAGCCGCCATAGCTGTTCCGAGATTTATTAGTCAGACGGCCATCGCTAATAAGAGTGTATGCCATAATAATGTTGCGACGCTCAATACAGCAATCGAGCTGTATAGGGCGACCAACAGTAAAGAGCCGAGCACTGTTGCAGCTTTGTGGACTACTAGTCAAAATGGAAAAGATAAAGCCGTATTAAAGAGTGCAGTTACTTGTCCAAATAGCGGAACGTACTCTTTTATCATGGACGATAATGGTACCGCTAACGATCCGAAGGATGACGTAGTTGTTCAGGAGGCAACTTGCAGCCTAGACGGTAATGCGGCCGGAAAATTACAAGAAAACGAAGAATAAGGCTCTTGATTTTATGTGAGGTATATTAGATTGTTTGTTTCAAATTTCATTATTTTTTTCTTGGGCATGATTGTGGGTAGTTTTTTAAATGTTATAATTTACCGTTTACCGCGGGGGGAGTCGATCGTCCTCCCCCCCTCCCATTGTCCCTATTGCCAGCATCGGTTAGGCATTTTCGATCTCTTCCCGGTGCTGAGTTACATTGGGCTGAAAGGAAGATGCCGGTATTGCCGATCGCCCATCAGTTGGCGCTATCCGGCGGTTGAATTATTGACCGGAATTTTGACCGGGATTTGGTTTTCAGTCTATGGCTTGAACATCGCAGCCATCCCATATTTGCTATTGACATACGTTTGCATTGCAATCGCCTTCATTGATCTGGACCATCAGATCATCCCTGACCGCCTGACATTGCCGATGATGATCTTGGGTCTGTTAGTCAGACTGTATCAAGGGAATCTTTTTGAAGCCTTGATTGGCGGTTTTGTCGGCGGCGGGATTTTAATGGCTATCATTCTGGTTTATCCCAAGGGGATGGGCATGGGGGATGTCAAGTTTTTAGCGATGGCCGGTATCTGGCTGGGCTGGGAGAAGGCGGTGGTCACGTTGTTTCTGGGCAGTTTGATCGGGACTGTCTTGTTGGTTCCGTTTATGGGCTTGAAAAAGATCGATCGCAGAACGCCGGTGCCTTTCGGGCCGTTTTTGGCATTGGGAGTATTATTCATTTTATATGGAGGGAAATATTTCGTACAAATACTCCCGTGGGGAGGATTGTAAGCGATGGGCTTGCGATATCCGCGTCAAACGGCGGGGTTCACGCTGATTGAATTGATCATTACCTTAGCAATCTTAGGGATAGTGGCAGGCTTGGCTTGGCCTAGGTTCCAGGGATTTACGGATTGGGCTAAGTTTAATGAGGCGGCGGATCAGTTTTATTATGGACTTAGACAGGCACAGCGTTTAGCGATTTCAAATAATACCTATATCAAATTTCAATGGGGCGAGGAATCCGGTACATTTAAGTATAAGATTAAAAATAAGGACGATGTGGAATTAGAATCCAAGAATTTCAATGGGTTAGCTTCGACTTGGACAATTAGCACTACTGGGTTTCCATCCCAAAACTATGTACGGTTCTCACAATGGGGTTGCCCGGTTGATGAAAGTTTACAATTTAAAAAAGGAACGGTTACGTTTAGCGGGTGCGGGAGTAGTCAAACATTCACAGTATATGTAACGGGTCTAATCAAACGGAATTAGGATTGGAGTGATTGAAATGCCGCAACATTCCAATGTCGAAAAAGGCTTTTCTCTGGTGGAAGTTTTGATGGCGATGCTTCTATTCGCTGCAGCAGTATTAATGCTGGCAAGTTACACCATTGCCACGAGTCGTTCACAGTTGTTGGCCAAACGTATGGATATGGCAGCGGCCAAAGCTGCCAATGAGATTGAAAAATGTAAAACACTTGCTTCGCAAGACAGGTTTACTGAGATTGAGGGTCAAGACGCTTGGACTGATTCAGATGGTTTTGAAATTTTGAAAGACGTTACTGATTTAACCTTGGATAATGCCGGCAATATGTCACTTGAAACCGAATCCCCCAGCTTGAAAAGGGTCAAAGTCACAGTAACTTATTATAATGATAATGATAAAAATGATAAATTAATTTCAGTCACCCAAACTACATTGATCTCCTCAAGGTAGGGGTGGTAATATGTCCACTCAAAAGAACGGGTTTACTTTGGTGGAAATTCTGATCGCTTTTACAATTACCGCTTTTTTAACTATTGCCATTGCCTTGATGTTGAAAAACACTTCGAATTATTATAGTGCTATGCGCAGTGAAACTGAGATTCAGCAATATGTTCAAACAACCCTTAGCTTTTGTAAAAATGAAATTCTTTCAGCCCAACGCTTTAGATATACGGGTAATTCCGGTACAACTAATGAAAGTATTACTTTTTGCAACGCATCGGGTCAAGAAATTACCTATCATAAAGAAGGGTCAATTTTAAAACGGGAGAAGGCAGGAGAAACGGATCCAATAATTGCCGAGAACGTTGATGTCTGGAAAATAACTTATTTAAATGACAGCCAACTTAAATTCAGTGAGCTCTCGATAACTTTGAAGCTTCATGATTCAAAAGATACAACGATAAGTTATCAAAATTTAATTACTATTCATCCTCGGAATTTTGAGGGAGTCCTTGATAGCGATCATCAAGGTTGGGTAAAGTGAGGTGAATTTAGTGAAACAATATGAAAAAGGAATTGCCTTAGTCCTGGCAATCATTATTGTCTTAGTAATTTCACTATTTTTACTTTCTCTAAACGGAGTGCGAAAAGATCAGATTACCAGTGTTAATTTGAAGAATAAGTCGGATAAAGCTTTTGAACTTTGTGAGGCTGGCATTGAATGGGCCGCGCGGTATCTTGCAAATCAAAACCAAATTGGAGAGGAAATTGAAGATCAAAATGATCCTTTGACCGAAGAACCGTTGGGATCAGGAAATGGCTTTTGTAATATTACATGGCATTATGATGCAGCACAAGGTAAATACATCATTAAAAGCGAAGCGACTCAAGATGGGATCCATCGGTCGTTACAGGTTTCAATTCAATTACAAAACCCTTTACTAGATTATAAAGTAGCTTCATGGGGCGGCGACGAGGCAAAACTAACTTTAACCGGACGCGTTGAAGGTAGTGTGTTTGCGGATAGTCCGGTGGATTTATATTTTTGTATTGCTGATCAGCTGGCCGTTACTCAAAGATATTATAAAAATACCTATATTAATAAAAAATTAGCACTTATATCGAGTGACCAAATAAAATTAGTAAATTATATTGCACCGCCGACTGTATCATTCTCCGCTTACAAAAAGGATGCCCAAGAGGCAAAAATTTATGGTAAGGGCTTTTATTACCCTGGAGATCAAACTATTATTTTTGATGAAAATTATTCACAAGATTATTTTAAGGATAAGATAGTTTATGCAGACGGTGACCTTACCATAAAATTAAAAGGTCATTTACATTTATTTAATTATAAAGAAGCTAAAATGAGATGTAATAATACAGTATTTGTTGCCAAAGGTAATCTCACAATTACCTGTGACGATTTACTTTTTTTTTGGCGATCATCAATTATAAATGTTAACAATGATAAGTTAACTTTAATTGCAGGAAAAAAACTAACTTTTGATCCCCAGATTATTACTGACTCTGCAAACGTCAATTTCATTGGAATGTGGTATAGTGGGGAAGAAATTGATCTTGAACCTTGGATTGGGGGTAAAGATATTCAACTAGACGGAATGGTTATTGCAAAAAAGGGTGGCACCGTTAAACTTTGGGTTTTAAAAAACTTTTTCAAGTGGCAAGGACTTGATGATGCACACCTTAAAATGAAAACCATTACTTTCTCAGACTGGCAAGAGAATCACGAATAATATAGCTTACGAATCGGAGGCGCTTAGTTTGGCCAAAGTTGGGATAGGTCTGGACATCGGCACCAGTTCAGTAAAGATCGCGGAATTACAGGGCGGCAAAACGGTCAGCCTGGAACGGTTCGGGATCGTTCCGCTGGAGGACGGGGCGTTGGCGGCCGGGATCGTGAAGGATCGCGCGGCAGTGGCCGGGGCGATCAGGGAGGTCTTGGCGCAAAGCAAGATCAAACACCGCAAAGTGGTGGTCGCCATCGCCAGCCAGGCGGTGATCGTCCGTTTCTTCAAACTGCTGAAGATGGCCGACGTCAGTAAGGAACAGCTGGCCAACGCCGTCCGGTTCGAGGCGGAGAACTATATTCCTTTTCCCATCGATGAAGTGACCATGGACTTTCAGGTGGTCCATACCGATCCCCGGGAGGGCGATGTGGAAGTGATGCTGGTCTGCGCCCAGAACGAGATCATCCATAGCCACCTGGAAACGCTCAAAGAGATCGGGCTCCAACCGTTGGCCATGGATATCCAGCCTTTCGCCATGATGCGTGCGGTCGGGCTTGAGGGAGACCAGCCCCAAAGCGTCGCCTTGCTGGACATCGGCGCCGGAACCAGCGATCTGATGATCGTCAAAAACCAGATCCCCACCTTCACCCGGATCATCCAGTTGGCGGGCAACCGGCTCACGCAAAGCATCGGCAAGAACCTCGGCGTGAATTACGATGAGGCGGAGAAGCTCAAGCTGACCCTCAGCGAGGCATTATACGATTTTACGAACAATAACCCCGACAGTATCGGATACAAGGTCAACTTCGCAATGCAGGAAGGCTTGAAGGAGCTGGTGTTGGAGTTGAAACGGTCATTCGATTATTATCAATTGCAACAGCGGACCGAGGAAGTCTCCAGGCTATTGGTGTCGGGCGGGGGGTCGCAGATCAACGGCATGATTCCATATTTGCAAAATGAATTGGGGATCGATGTCCAACTGGCCGTCCCTACCTCCGATATCCGTTATCATGAAGCGATTCACGCCGAGTTCGCGGCGGATGTGGCCAAGATGACGGTTGCGGTCGGACTGGGCCTGCGGGAGGTCGTCAACGGATGAGAATTGATCTATTGCCGCTTGAATACCGCCCTCAGCCACCCCTAAGCACTTTTCGGCTGGCTGTTTATATCCTGGGGGTCTTGCTGGTGCTTGGACTCGCGAGCGGGCTGGTCTATCTATATTTTAACCATTTGACCATGGCCCAACAGTTACAAAGTACCCAGGAACAGTTGCAGATGTTTCAGGGGTCCATCAGCGCGGTCAAACAGGCCGAACAGCTTAACCGCGAGGTGGTGGAGCAGAAAGCGCAGCTTGAACAGATCAAGCAAGCCTATCCCGATCTACGGCGGATCCTCTCCGGCCTGGCTAGAGCCGTGCCGGAGAATTGCTGGTTTACCAATTTGTCGATTGGGTCCGACGGCGGCATGAAACTGACCGGCAATACGGTTTCCTTATCGATCCTCGGCGATCTGATGTTCCATATCAACCAGTTGGATTCGGTACAAGCCCTGAAACTGAACTCGGTCCAGCAGCAAACTGAGAACTCGGCGGCGCTTTCTATCTACGCTTTCAATATTGAGATGAATACCGGAAGGAGTTCTCAATATGTTGAAAATCGACAAAATTAATGTTGATTCCGTATTGGCAACGATGGCGCTGTTGCTGCTCCTCGGAGGAGGCGCATGGGCTTATTCTTTATACGGGGAAAATGAGAAGCTTGCGCCGGTGCTGGCGGCGAAACAAAGCGAGCTGCAAGCGGTCAAAGCCAAGTTGCACCTTCTGCCGCGGCTGCAACGGGAGAAAGAGGCCTCCCAGGCTGAAACCGAATATTTTTTGCAATATGTACCCAGCCGGGAAGAACAGGAAAAGTTCATCCGGGAATTGGAGACCATGGTCGCCAGGAACGAGCTCAATTTGCAGAATATTCAGATTCTGCCTCAGCCGGTTCATTATAAAGACCTTTCACAATATGCCGTCTACCAATGGAAACTGTCGTTGCAGGGAAGTTTCAGCGGCTTAAACCGCTTTCTTGAAGAAGTAGACCAAGCGGAACGTTTCTTAAAAGTATCCGACCTGTCGGTGAACGGCCAGGCATACCCGCAGCCGGGCGAGCCGGTAAAGCAGAATTTAAAGCACTATCCATTGGATATTACCCTGACCATCGATTTAATTACCAAATCTACGGGGAAGGAAAGCCATGAAAAAACAGGACAGTAAGAATAAAGGCCAACAACTCAGCCCGCTGACCTGGATCGTAATCGGCGTCGGGATTGTGGCCATCATCTATCTCTCGCTGCCGCAACAGCCACAGCGGTCGCTTTTGACCACCGCCCCGCAGATTCATCGGGAACCTGGAGCCCTGCAGCGGGAGACGGCTGCGGCGCCAGCGGAGGCGGGAGACTCTAATGATTTGGGCATGCGAAATCCTTTTGAACCGCCTCCGGAAGTAGTCTCCATCCTGCAAAGTGTAATCAATGGCTCAAAAGCGGAACCAGCCAATATTCAAACGTTGGTCGAACGCTCCGGGATTGATACCGTGAAACCGATCGTTGATAAACCAAAGGCGGACGAGATGCCTCCTGGCATTGAACAGCCTAAAGAAGAGATCTTGCCGGTATGGCAAGGAATTATCGGCACAACCGCCAATAAGTTGGCGCTGGTCGGTTTCAAAAATAAGTCATACTTGCTGAAGATCGGCGATCGCCTATCCGACTCCGATTATCGCTTGACGGAGATTCAACCCGATGCCATTCTTTTGCAGTCAGCCACCAAACAATTGCGGTTGGGGAAAACGAAGGAGGCCAAATAATGCGCAACCGGATAATATTTCGATGGGTTTTCGTCCTGATCTGTTCCTTTTCAATCGTACTTCTCCCCCATATTGTCCAGGGAGAGGGAATCAATAGCGAAATCATATCGACGCTGGATGTTTCCGATGCGGATATCCGGGACATTTTCCGAAGCCTCGCCGAGTTGGGCGGCTTCAATATCTTATTGGATCCGGCGGTCAAAGGTCCAGTTACGACCAAACTCAAGTACGGACTGACAGTCAAGGAAGCCGTTGAACTATTGGCGCAGACATACGGGTATTCATTTCGTTGGAATGCCGATAACCGGACAGTAATCATCGGCAATGAGAAAACTTTCAGCAGCTTTAATGATAAAGAGACTCGTGTTTACCGGTTGAATAACGCCCAGGCCGATCAGGTCGCCGACGCTTTAAAGAGTATCGTCGTGAAAGATCAGATTGGTATCGATAAGCGAACGAACCAGCTAACCATCAAAGCCAGTACTTTGGAGCAGCAAAATATCGGCGAGTTAATTGCCAAATTGGACCGGGAATTACCTCAGATTAATATCGACGCCCGCGTGGAAGAGATTTCAACCAGCGCCACAAAAGAATTGGGGATTTCCTGGGAGTTTCCGGAGTTCTCGATCAGCAATTCTTTCGAATTCAACCTTAAAACCGCTCAAACGTTAGCGGCGCTGGAAACTCAAAATAAGGCCAAGCTGTTGGCCAATCCCAATATTTCGACCACCGACAGTCAGGAGGGAAAGATCTTTATCGGGGATAAGACGCCGGTGATTACCTCCGAAAAATCGGACGACGGCGATGTCGAATACAAGGTCGAATACATCGACGTGGGGACAACCTTGACTGTGACCCCGCGCGTCAATGACAACAACATCGTGACGGTGACGGTAAAAGCGGTAGTCAGCAATATCGCGGAATGGAAAAAGACCGGCAGCGGAGATGAAGTGCCGTTGGTGCGCACCCGGGAAGTCAGTTCGGTGGTGCGTTTGCAAGACGGGGAGACTTTTGTATTATCTGGCCTGACTCAAACTCGAAAGGGGGAGAACACGTCGGGGGTGCCCGGCTTTTCAAAAATTCCGTTGCTGGGCGCGTTATTTCGTTCTAAAACCGACGGTCCTAACGAAGATACGCAGATCTGCATCTTTATCACTCCCCGCGTGGTGCGTTCCAAGAGCGAGCAGGCTAATTCCGTGAAGACCGGCCAGATTGAAACTAAGACGGTGCCTGCGGTTGTCCAGCCAAAGCTAGAACAAGGAGAAGTGAGGAAAGACATCGCGGAGCAGGAGCAAAACTCAAAAAGTCCTCTAAAGAAAGAGGAGAATACCGCGTCTTCAACCTCACAGCTTCCGGAGATAAACAAGCAACCGGATCCGATTCAAAATGCGCCAGTAGTCTTTCCTTCCGTGAAGGAGACCACTCAACAGGAGGCTAATCTTCAAAACAGTCCGCCGCAACCCGAAGTAGCCTCTGTCGACATCCAGACGACAACGGAGACCAATGAGGTTATATTCCCTGAATTGGTAGAGACGAAAACAGATAATGGCGCGGCACAATCAGTTTCAATCCAAGTAGAAGCAGCCCCGGTTCCTGAAATAGGCTTAAAGAAAAAGGTCACCGTCAAGCCTGGACAGACTCTTCAGAAAATTGCCGGAAATTACGGCGTTACCGTCGAAAGCATTGCCAAGGAAAATCGGATAAAAGCGGTTGACAAGATTAATGTCGGCAAAGTTCTGCTGGTCCCTATTCCCAGAAGCCATCTTTATCAAGTCAAACCCAAAGAAACGGTTTGGCGGATTGCCAACCGCTACGGATTAACTGTTGAACGGCTAAAAGCGTTGAATCATCTGACCGACATTACCAAGATAGAGTCGGGGCAGTTAATCATTTTACCCGTCTCTGTGGATGAAATTGTTAATTCTCAGGTTTGATTTAATCGTAAGGAATATGAACTCCCAATGTTATGATGCAAATTTGGGTTTAAGCCGACTTTGGTGAATATTTTTATAAAGTCCGGAAAAGACGGACAAAGAACTTTTGAACTTCAAGGTTGTGGCATCTTAATGTCAACAACCTTTTATTTTTTAGGATGGTAAAGACTCCTTTATCTGTTTGCCTCGGACTTGCTCCCATTCCCTTTGCCACGACATACTGTATACTAACTGTATTGACAACTTACGTCTCAATGAACAGGATGGGGTGGTAAAACAAATGAACGTACCCAGCGGGACGGAGATCGATCTGGCCTTGCCCAGAGCGATACCTGCGCCCAAGGTAGCGCCGGTTATCTTGAATAGTGACGACCGGTTCGACGCCAAATTGAAGATCGACCGGCTTTATAAATCATATACGGTGGCGGGGAAAGAGATTCAGGCGCTAGCTGATATCAATCTGGAAATCCGGCGCGGCGAATTCGTGGCGATCGTCGGTCCTTCGGGATGCGGCAAAAGTACCCTGCTGAATCTCATCGCCGGACTGGACCGCGCGGATAGCGGGACGATCGAAAGCTTTGACGATCCGCACGGCGGAGCCTGCAAACGGCTGCTGATCTTTCAGGAATCGTCCTTATTTCCGTGGCTGAATGTCTTCGACAATGTGGCTTACGGCTTAAAACTGCGCAATTTTTCCAAACCGGTCATTCAGGCGTTGGTCGAGCAGTATCTGTCCATGGTACATTTATGGCCGTTCAAGGATGCCTGCGTCCATCAACTCTCGGGCGGCATGAAACAACGGGTCGCGCTGGCCCGCGCCTTGGTCCTAAAACCGGAGATCTTGTTGATGGATGAGGCGTTTGCCGCTCTGGACGTGCAGACCAAGCAGGACATGTACCGACTCCTGCTGGAGATCTGGAAAAAGACCGGCGTGACCATTCTGTTTGTCACGCATAACGTCGATGAGGCGCTGATGCTCAGCAACAGAATTGTCTTGTTGTCTTCGCATCCGGGGCGGATCAAACGGGAGTTTCCGGTGGATTTGGGTTATCCGCGCTCCGGGGAGGATTGGCCTTTCCGGGAACTGCGGAGCGAGATCGTCGCGGAGTTCATGAATGAACCCGGTGATATTCAAGGAGGAATTGCCGGTGAAAAAGCTAACTAGGCGGCTCCTCTTTTATCTGGGGTTCATCTTCCTCTGGCAACTCCTTTGCCAGGCCAAAATATGGCCGGAATACATGGTCCCTTCCCCACGGGGCGTCTTGGCCAGTTTCCTCGACGGCTTGGCGGACCATTCCTTTTTCATTGGAACATTGGTCAGCTTAAAACGGATCGCGATTGGTTACGGGATATCGATCATCTTGGGGATGGGGCTCGGCTTCGCCATCGGCCGGAGTCAGATTCTCGAAGATACCGTCGGTTCCCTAGTGGTGGGGCTGCAGACCCTGCCGAGCATCTGCTGGCTGCCGCTGGCGATCCTCTGGTTCGGCCTGAGTGAACGGGCCATGCTTTTCGTCGTCGTCATGGGCGCCTTGTTGTCGATCACCATCTCCACCGACAGCGGAGTCAAAAATATCCCGGCAATTTTCGTGAAAGCCGGCCAAAACATGGGCGCCAAAGGGTTGACGATGCTCACTACCATTCTGTTGCCGGCTGCCCTGCCGGCTATCGTCACCGGCCTGAAACAAGGCTGGTCCTTCGCATGGCGTTCCCTGATGGCCGGAGAACTGCTCTATGTCAGCACGGGCCTGGGGCAGCTGTTGATGATGGGGCGGGAATTGAATGATATGAACCGGGTCATCGCCGTGATGTTGATCCTGATCGTTTTGGGGTTATTATTCGATCGCCTGCTCTTTGCTAGGCTGGAACGGAGCATCCGCAGGCGTTGGGGGCTGGAGACCGCCTGACGACTTACAGTGTTGCAGCCAATCCAGTCGCCGGTCCGGTCGCGGCGGACTCCGCACTCTGGCGGAGTCCGCCGCGACCATTGCCCTGGGGTGCGCGACCATTGCCCTGGGGTGCGCGACCATTGCCCTGGGGTGCGCGACCATTGCCCTGGGGTGCGCGACCATTGCCCTGGGGTGCGCGACCATTGCCCGACCATTGCCCTGGGGTGCGCGACCATTGCCCTGGGGTGCGCGACCATTGCCCTGGGGTGCGCGACCATTGCCCTGGGGTGCGCGACCATTGCCCGGTTAAGGGCAGCTGTTGCGGCGAATGAAGCAACCGCTCCGTTGGCCTTCCGCAACTTTGCTCCGGAGTAGCGGCCAATAATCAGCCTATTTTCAAGGTGTCAAAGACAGTCCAGTAAAGGGTACGCTCAGTCGAACTGGACGCGTAAGAAAAAACATTTCTTTCCCGCGAAAGCCTCCCCGCCTGAAAAAGGGAAAATCCGAAAATGTCAAGTACCTGCCGTCCATCCGGGACATACTATCCGCATGGCGTATATTCTGACAACGATTTTCCTCTGGACCGTCTTTTTTTTGGTGATTCCGGGCCGCGACTGGCGCAACTATTATCCGGTCGTTCTCTTCTCGGCATTGCTCGGAACAGTCTCCGATCTGCTGGGAGTGCGGCTGGACCAATGGGCTTATTACGGACCGGTGGTCGGCGGCCTGAGCCTCTGGTCCGATCTGGGCATCGCGCCGGCGGAGGGGGCGCTGTTTATCCGTTTTTTCCCGGCAAGCCATCCTCCCCTGGTCAAGGTGGGCTACGGCTTGGCGTGGTCGGCCGTGAATGCTCTTTTTGAGTGGTTTTTTGTCTGGGTGGGCTGGATCGGTTACGATCATTGGAATCCGCTGCGCGCGTTTTTATTCTATATCTTGTTTTTTGGACTGATCTTCCTCCAGGAGAGATGGTATAATGGAACCAATATTATCGTGAAGAAATCCAATCTGTGAATTCAGCGGGAAGCGGACGCGCCCGTTGATGGGATCAATGGTGAGATCATGGCGACGACATATCGAAAAGCGGGAGCAGGGGACCGGGAGGCTCTCCTGGACTTGATAGCCCGTGGCTTTGCGGTCGATTCCCAAGGTGCGCTGGACCTTCGGGAAGGCGAGGAGCACCGGATTTTATTCAGCTACTTATATTCATTGCCCGGGTGGGACCCGGGGCGAGTTTTTGTGGCGGAGGAAGCCGGACAACTGCTGGCGGCGGTAGGCTTTTTCCCGCAAGTGCTTTCATTGGACCGGGCGGACATCCCGGTCTGGGCGATCTCGCCGGTGGTGACGGCTCCGGAGGCGCGGAGCCGGGGACTGGCGGGCCATTGTTTGAATCTCGGGATGGAAGAGGTCCGCCAGCAAGGGATTCCGGCGGCCTTTCTGTGGGGTATCCCCGATTTTTACCCCAGGTTCGGCTTTGTCCCGGTATTGCCGCGCTACCGCACCCGGCTCGCCCTCGCGGCTGCCCGGGTAGGGGATAAGGACGGCCGGGAACGGAACGGCCGCGGGCGCCTGCGGGAATATAAGGTTTCCGACCTGCTCCGGATAGGCGAGTTGTACTCCGGCACCAACCGGTCTTTTTGGCTGCAACCGCTCCGGACCGCGGAATGGTGGCGTGACCGCCTGGCGGAGTTGGATATCGAAGCCGGCGTGTTGCGGGAGGTTCCTTTTCCGGAACGCCGTAACTTTTTGGTCTGGGAAAAGAATGACGGGAGCGTTGCGGGATATTTATATTATAAAGAGGAAATCCGGCGGGAAAGGATAATTATTACAGAAGCCGTGGCATCGAGCCCCGGAGACGCTTCGGCGATGTTGCAACAGCTCGTGACGAAGATCGTTGCAAAGACGGAAGATGCGTCTCAGCTCAACCAGGTCGTGATTCAGGGAACGCCGCTGCATCTTTTGAACAGCGCGGCCTACCGCATGGGCGGAACCCATCTGGATCCGGCGCCGCGTTTTGGCATGCTCAAGATCCTGGATTGGGACGCCTTCCTGGCCATGCTCGGTCCAGTGCTTCGGGAACGGCTCGATCCCTGGCCGTTGAGCGGAGCTTCCGGAGGGGCAAGTATCGGCTTTGAACCGGACGGAGCCCTGCTGCAGATGGAGAGAAGCCCGGAGCGGCTCACCTTTCATTTCGCCAAGCCGCCGCAGAGCGCCGCGACTCTGCAATTGCTGACCCGGCTTTTCCTGGGTTTTTATGATTTGGAGGATCTGAGCCTGATTCAGTGCGACCCGGCCTTACGGCAACGGCTCTTTCCAGCCAAATACCCATTTATCTGGGATGCAAATTATTTGTACTAAAATGCTGATAGTATCCGGAAGGAAATCCCCTTCCCGGCGGCCGTTCCGGCGCGATGAAGGACAAGAAAGATTTTTGTGCGATCTTTTTCTCTTTCGCGCTCGGTGGCGATTGTAAAGTCATGAAATGTATCGATAATGTTTAGGATTGTAACATTTTAGGGAGGCGCCAAGCCAGTGGAACCGTTAGCTTTGACGAAAGCCGCCTTGTATACGCCATTTTCTTTCATTGAAGAGGCGACTGTTTTGGTGAGGCAAGGGAAGATCGCGGCGGCGGGTCCGGCCGATGAGATCGCGATTCCGGCCGAATTTCGCGAAGTGCCGCTGGAAGGCTTGATTTTGGCGCCGGGTTTCATCGACCAGCATTTGCACGGTAGCGGACGCGCGGCCGTGATGAGCGGCACGCCCGAGGCGTTGAATGAAATCGGGAAATTCCAGGCTACTCACGGAGTGACCGGGTTTCTGGCGACCACCGCCGCGGCCTCTCAAGGACAACTGTTCCAAGTGGCGCGGGCCTATGCGGAGCTGAATGCCGCTCCGGCCTACAAGGGAGCCCGTTGTCTCGGTTTGCATCTGGAAGGACCGTATGGGGCGCTCGATACGATCGATCTCTCTAAGCCGGCGGATGGTTCACGGCTGCCGGATTGGCTAGCGATACAGGCCGTTCATCTGCAGAGCGGACGTGGTATCAAGCTGGTCACGCTCGCCCCGGAACTGCCGGGAGCGCTGGAACTGGCCGGGGAACTCAAGAAAAATGGCATCGTGGCTTCGATCGGGCATAGCGCGGCCAGCTTCGAAACTGCCCGGGCCGCGATCGAAGCCGGATTCGGCTGTGTCACCGATTGCTTCGCGGGGTTCCCGCTACTCGATCCCAGGCAGCCGGGGATCATCGGAGCCGCCTTGACCGATGCCGCCTTGCCGGTGGAGATCGTTGTTCAGGACGATGCGCTTCACCCGGCCACCGTGGCGCTGGTTTGGCAATTGAAAAGTCCGGAACGGATCATCCTGGCTTCGAACGGCCAGCCGTTCGGTCCCGAGCAATCCCGGGAAACGCTCACCATGGACGAGGCGGTTCGGAAGACCTTCGCGATGATCGGATGCGATTTGGCGGATGTTCTACGGATGGCGACCTATAACCCAGCCCGCTTGCTGGGCGTTAATAAGAAGAAAGGAAGCATTTACCCGGGTAAGGATGCCGATATCATCGCCATGACCACCGACCTGGACGTGGTGATGACCATGGTCGAGGGAGAGGTCATCAGCGGTTTGATCTCTTTGTAACCAGAGGGAATTGTCGGGCCATTTCAGCTTGGCGTAGGAGTTACCATGAAAATCCTGGCCGTATCGGATGTCGAAGAGTCCTTGTTGGCTTCGGAGACGAAACGGATCGCGGGAATCGATCTGATCGTTTCCTGCGGCGATTTGAACGAAAGTTATCTGTCGTACTTATCCACGATCTATGGCGTGCCGTTGCTTTTTGTCCGCGGCAATCATGACCTGGCATTGACCCCTGAGATCCAGCTGGGCGAAAACCTCCACCAGCGTTTATTCTCCTACAAGAACCTTCGTTTCCTGGGCTTTGAAGGTTCAATCGATTATACGACCCACGCCGTCCAGTATACGGAGGCCCAGATGGCCTGGATGGTCCGGTTGGCCTGTCTCAAAACGCTGCTTCACGGCCGCCCGGATATCATTGTGACGCATGCTCCGCCCCGGGGAATCCATGATGGCGCGGACCGCTGCCATCAAGGTTTCCAATCCTTTCATCAGCTGGTGAACAGGCTTCAACCCCGATACTTTTTGCACGGGCATATTCATTTGAACTACCAACGAAACCTGCCTCGAGTAACCCAAGTCCAAAATACCCGGATCGTCAATGTCTACGGACACTACGTTTTCGAAGTTTGAGGGGGAACGATGTTTACCGCGCCAAGAAGGAACACTTTTAAAGAAATCTATGAGGCGGAGAGGTTATCCGAAATCCTCTATCACGGCGTTCAGCCCATTGAAGTCGCCCAGATCGAGGGGAGTGTCAACCGTTGGCGCGAGTTTGACCGGCAATTCCGTCCCGAACGGGCGGATAAGGGAAAATTGCGATCGGTCATTGCGGCCATGGAGCAAGAGGTGGTCCTTCCGCCCATTTCAGTCTATAAAATCCGGGATGATTATTACGTCATTGACGGCAATCACCGGGTCTCCGCGGCCAAACAGATTGAACAGGCCTATATTGACGCCGAGGTTCAAGAGTTGCTGCCCCCGGCCGACTCCGATGAACATCGTCTATGGCGGGAACGGTCGCGTTTTGAATGGAAAACCGGGTTGAAGCTTTACCTCACCACCAATGGGGCATATAATAAGTTGCTTGTTTATATCCGGTTATATGCCAAGCAGCATTTGAAGAAGACCCAACAGCCCTTGAACATGAAAACAGCGGCCATGATGTGGCGGGACGAGATCTACGCTCCGGTGGTTCGGATGATTGAGGCCCGTAAACTCCGGCGCCATTTTCCCTTGTATACGGCGGACGATCTGTTCGTGTTTGTCATCCATCACCAGCTCTTCAAATCCCACCTGCAAAGAAGACCGATTAACCCACAAGAGGCAGTGAATGATTTTTGCAATCGGGCCGAAGCGCCATCCTTTCATCTCCGGGATCTGCTCAAAGGGATGGTTTTGAAGCGGCCATGTACCGAACCATGCTTTAAGTGTAGCCGAAAATGTCCGGAAGGGTTGATCTGCCACGAGGACGGACGGCTGATGATTGCCGAAAGTTGCCAAGGCTGTGGCGCTTGCGCTACGGAGTGCCCCAATGGCAACCTATATTCTTATGAGCAATTTGTAGACGGAAACGGGCTCTTATTATATAATACAAACCAAAAGGAATAAGTTCTTGGAGCGAATTCCCGGGGAGTGTTACGTTTGGATCTATATTCGCAATTGATGACTGCCGTCACGACCGGCCGGGGCGGCGAAGTCAAAAAGCTGGTTGAGCAAGGTTTGAATGACGGCCTGGCGGCAACGGAAATCATCAATCAGGGCTTAGTGGCGGGAATGAGTATCATTGCTGAGAAGTTCAAGAACAATGAGATCTTTGTTCCCGAGGTGATGCTGGCGGCCCGGGCCATGCATGCGGGCCTGGCGATTTTGAAGCCGCTCCTCGTCGGGACCGAACATGAACCGCTAGGTAAAGTGGTGATTGGGACGGTGAAGGGCGACCAACATGATATTGGCAAGAACCTGGTGGCAATGATGCTGGAAGGGGCCGGTTTCGAGATCATCGATCTCGGCAGCAATGTTGCGACGGAAAAGTTTATTGCCGCGGTCAAAGAGAAACAAGCCCATATTCTGGCCTTGTCAGCTCTCTTGACCACAACCATGCCGGAAATGGCCGTAGTCGTTCAGGAATTGGAGAAGAACGGCCTGCGGACGGCGGTGAAAGTCATGATCGGAGGAGCGCCGGTTTCTCAAAGCTATGCCGATAAGATCGGAGCCGATGGGTATGCGCCGGATGCGGGCATGGCTGTTGAACTGGCTAAATCGCTCATTTCACAATAACATTGCCTCGGATTTGGAATACTGAAATATTTCAAAGATTATATTGACAGTTTCAAATGGATGTGATAATCTATTAAAGCTGTCGCTGAGATATTCCAAAAACATCAAAGAAATTGCTCGATAGAACAAAATCCCAGTTGACACAGAGAAATGTTTCTGATATACTACTAAATGCGTCACGAGCCAAGTGGTCGCGACGCGACGGACCTGAACCTTGAAAACTGAACAGTAGAAAAAGAGAAATGACTGGATGAGGTTATTTTTCGAATTAAGAGTAGGGAATGGATTAACACCATTCCGTACCAAAGCCAGAATAAAAACAAGAGCCAATCAAGCTCTGACGAATTAGAATTCAACTGAACCGGGTAACCGGAACAGCAGAACCAATAATTTACGGAGAGTTTGATCCTGGCTCAGGACGAACGCTGGCGGCGTGCTTAATACATGCAAGTCGAGCGAATG